>CAYUKF010000116.1:0-5923 GCA_964445215.1 uncultured Thiotrichales bacterium | reverse complement strand
TTATCCGCATCTGCCAACGTAAATGGCACGTTCATTAAAGAGCGATTTTCCACCTTTACCGGGTTAGCATAGAAGTCACTGTCGTCAATCGCAGCATAAAGTTTTTGCGCCTTACGCTTATTGACTTCACCAACGGCTGCAAGGCCACCACGTTTAAGTAATGATTTAAATACCAAACCCGCCATATACCAGGCAAAGGTCGGTGGCGTATTCGACATAGAGCCTGACGCCGCTTGCACTTGATAACGCAGCATTGAGGGCGTCATGGTGCTTTCTTTACCAATCAAGTCTTTACGCACAATAACCAGTGTTAAACCGGCAGGGCCAATATTCTTCTGAGCGCCAGCGTAGATAACACCAAAGCGTGACACATCAATTTCTTTCGATAAAATCGTCGACGACATATCGGCAACTAACGGCACTGCGCCGGTGTCTGGAATATCGTGGAACTCAACACCACCAATGGTTTCATTCGGTGTGTAATGTACATAGGCTGCATCGCTATCAAGATGCCAACTGTCAACATCCGGAATAGAGGTAAAATCACCCGCTTCACCTGTCGCTGCAATATTGACATCACAGTAACGTTTGCCTTCGGCAATGGCTTTTTTCGACCACATACCGGTGTTGATATAATCGGCTTTACGCTTATCACCTAAAAGATTGAACGGTACAGCGGCAAACTGTGTTGTTGCACCACCCTGAAGAAATAGCACTTCGTAATCATCAGGGATCTGCATCAACTGGCGCAGATCAGCCACTGCCTCTTCAGCCAGGGCAATAAACTCTTTGCTACGATGACTGATCTCCATCACCGACATACCCGTGCCATGCCAATCTAATAGCTCAGACGCAACCTGCTGCAATACCTCTTGCGGCAAGGTTGCCGGGCCAGCGCCAAAATTGTAGACACGCGACATTCTAAATCTCCATAATACTGTATATTTAAGTGATAACTAATTGAAATTGAATGTTAATTTTATTTTAACTGTCTTCGCCATTATCTGAATCGCCAGCTTCGTCACCACCATCATCATGCCCTTCGCTGCCTTCATCGTTTAAGCTTTCAACTTTTTCAAGCCCAATCAATTGCTCGCCTTCGGCAACACGAATAAGGCGAACGCCTTGCGTATTACGACCCAGGACAGAGATTTGATCGACCGCAGTACGCACCAAGGTGCCACCATTGCTGATGAGCATAATCTCATCGGCATCTGTCACCAATATAGCGCCAACAACGCTACCATTACGCTCAGAAGTGCGAATCGAGATCACACCCCGCCCCCCACGACCTTGCGCTGAATATTCGCTGACATCGGTACGCTTGCCGTAACCGTGCTCGGTCACCGTCAATACTTGGCTCTCTCCAGTAACAATAATTTGCGAGATCATGCGCTCACCTGGCTGCATGCGAATACCACGCACGCCACGAGCAGTACGCCCCATCGGCCGCACATTAGTCTCACTAAAACGAATGGCACGACCACCACTGGCGGTTAACATGACGTCGCTATCGCCACTGGTAATATCAGCACCAATTAAATGGTCGCCCTCATTCAAGCCCAAGGCGATAATGCCGTTGGCACGTGGCCGTGAAAAATCTGTTAGTGGTGTCTTTTTAACCACGCCTTGTTCTGTCGCCATAAAAATATAGTGGTCTGCGTCATATTCGCGCACAGGCAACACTGCGGTGATGCGCTCATCCTCAGCCAACGGCAACAGATTAATAATAGGTCGGCCGCGCGCTGTTCTGCTGGCTTGTGGTAACTGGTACACCTTCTTCCAATAGACTTTGCCAAAACTGGAGAAACACAAAATCGTATCGTGTGTGCTGGCAACAAATAGCTTATCGATAAAGTCTTCATCTTTAACCGATGCTGCCGCTTTACCACGACCACCACGACGTTGCGTGGTATATGCACTAACTGGCTGCGCCTTGACATAACCACTGTGCGACAATGTCACCACGACATCTTCTTCAGTAATTAAATCACCAATACTGAGGTCTTCATGCGTTGTCACAATCTCAGTACGACGCTCATCACCGTATTGGTCACGAATCGCCAGCAGCTCTTGACGAATCACTTCCATCAAGCGCTGAGGATTTGCAAGGATTATCAAAAGCGCTTTAATTTTAACAATTAACTCTTTGTATTCATTCGAAATTTTGTCTTGCTCAAGACCGGTCAAACGGTGCAAACGCAGATCTAATATTGCCTGCGCCTGAGCGGCTGACAAGCGGTAATGACCATCAACCAACCCCAAGCCCTCGGCCAAATCGTCAGGCCTTGTGTAAGCCGCAGAAATCGCCTCTTGCAACATACCCGCAACGTCAGCAGCACCCCAAGCCCGATCCATCAAACCTTGCTTGGCCTCTGCCGGGCTGGAAGAAGCTTTAATTAAAACAATCACCTCATCAAGGTTGGCAATAGCAATGCCTAAACCTTCAAGGATGTGTGCACGCTCACGCGCCTTGCGTAATTCGTATACGGTACGCCGTGTTACTACTTCACGACGGTGACGAATAAAACACTCAAGAATTTGTTTGAGATTAAGCAAGCGCGGGCTGCCATCGACTAGCGCCACCATATTAATGCCGAAGACGTTCTGTAATTGCGTCTGCTGGTAGAGGTTGTTCAACACCACATCGCCTGACTCACCACGACGCAGCTCAATGACCACACGCATACCGTCTTTATCTGACTCGTCGCGAATTTCGGTGATGCCTTCGATCTTTTTCTCTTTTACCAGCGCAGCAATTTTTTGTTGTAGTACGGCCTTATTCACCTGATAAGGCAGTTCAGTAATGATAATGCGCTCTTTACCGTTACTTTCTTCTTGCACCTCGGCACGCGCACGCACATAGATACGGCCACGGCCGGTGTGATAGGCCTCGTAAATGCCACGCGCGCCGTTAATAATGCCCGCCGTCGGAAAGTCAGGGCCGAGCATATGTTGCATTAAACCTTCAATGTCAATATCCGCATCTGCAATCAAAGCAATACAGGCATTAATCACTTCACGTAAATTATGCGCCGGAATATTGGTCGCCAAACCCACCGCAATGCCTGATGAACCATTGACCAACAAATTGGGGAAGCGCGCTGGCAAGACAACCGGTTCGCTCTCAGATTCATCGTAGTTAAGCGCAAAATCAACTGTCTCTTTATCAAGATCGGCGAGCAGTTCGTGGGCAATACGCTTCATCCGCACTTCGGTGTAACGCATGGCAGCAGCCGAATCACCATCGACCGAGCCAAAGTTACCCTGACCATCTACCAGCATGTAACGTAATGAGAACGGCTGAGCCATGCGCACAATGGTGTCGTAAATCGACGAATCACCATGCGGGTGATATTTACCCATGACATCACCGACAACACGAGCTGATTTTTTGTGCGCTTTGTTGTAATCGTTACCTTGCTCATGCATGGCATAGAGCACACGACGGTGGACAGGCTTGAGACCATCGCGTACATCAGGCAAGGCACGCCCAACAATCACGCTCATGGCGTATTCCATGTACGATTGCTTCATCTCCTCCTCGATATTAATGGGGAGAATTTCCTTAGCAAATTCAATCATGAATGTACGGCAACCTATTCAATTTATTAAAAAATATTTCACCATTGCAATAGGAATATTGCAACATTTCGATCAATCTAAACGTTAGAGAAAATAAAGGTTCGCGGTTTCTAGAAGACCGCGCATTAACCCCATAATTCTAGCACAAACTGCCAACTGCTTCAGCGAAAATTAATCCTGAACACGCTAGCATCACGCGAAACAAAACTATAGAACATTGCAATTTAACCGATAGTAAAAGAGTAATGCCCTAAATTTATAAATACCAAATTCTTTAACCAAACAGGCAAGACTAAAATCATGTCCAAAACCGCAGTCATCATCATTGCCACCATTCTTTGCACTGTGCTCACAACAGCCACCTTTGCCAAGCCAGTGAACAGCTTACTCAAAGCGGCCATCAACACACCCATAAGTAATCAACAAACGTCAGTGCCCATCATCGAAGCCAGTATTGATGAGCCGACAGTACCCACTCTCAATTCGTCAAACATCAATAATACCGTTGGTGACAACGAAATACATAATAATGACGAACATCGTAATGGCCCAGCAACCATCGCCTTTGTTCATCTCACTAATATCGCTTTCGCCAGCGAACAAGTCGAACTATCAAGCGAGCAGACCCACGCTATCGACAAAGCCATTACCCACATTCGACGTAATAGCGACACACAAAAAAGCGTCTTAGTCACTGCCCACGCCGATGACAGTGGCAATGATAACCAAAACCGTCAACTCTCACATGCTCGCGCCAGTAACGTTGCCAACTATCTAAAAGAACAAGGTATTGTTGAACACATTATTCGCACCCACAGCTTTGGCCGTTCACAGCCACGCGATGAGAACTGGACCGAGAGCGGTCGCCAACTGAATCGCCGTGTCAGCATCACACTTATTCAATCGCTACCAGGCTCACCGTCGATTTAAACTAACGGTCCATCCATTAATCCATAGCCCTGAATAGATCTAGACATAGGCCTGACCCAACCCAATGACCTCAACCAGCATGATCTAAACCGCTATACTGCAGCCACACACTAGTGTCGTGTCAACCGTATCATGACGGTCTCAGCGAGATGAGAAGCAGCAATATGCAACAGGTCGACTCTATTATTCATGCATGCTGGGTAATCCCGGTTGCATCTACTATTCAGCAACCCAGCGATCAAAGCCTTGATCGTCATGCCGTTATTATTGATAACGGACGTATTCTCGCTGTGCTTTCAAGCGCAGACGCTAAGCAGCAGTTTCAGTCCAATGATATTGTTGAACTCAAACATCATGCGCTAATCCCTGGCCTGATCAATACGCATACCCACGCTGCCATGAATCTATTTCGTGGTATGGCCGACGATCTGCCACTAATGACCTGGCTTAATGAACACATCTGGCCAGCCGAACAAAAATGGGTCAATAAAGATTTTATTCACGATGGCAGTATGCTGGCCATTGTCGAGATGCTGCGTGGTGGCACTACCTGCTTTAACGACATGTATTTCTTTCCTGGCATCACCGCCCAGGCAGCCACCGGTGCTGGCATCCGATGCAACATTGGCCTTATCGTCATCGACTTCCCTACCGTATGGGCACAAAACGCCAACGAATACCTAAGTAAAGGACTTGCTGTACACGATGAATTCAAAAACGAGCCACTCATCAGCAGCGCTTTTGCGCCACACGCACCCTACACCGTCTCTAACGAGCCACTAAACAAAATACGTACCCTTGCCGATGAAATGGATATTCCTATCCATATGCATATCCACGAAACAGCGGGTGAAGTCACACAAGCCATTAGCCATCATGGCAAACGCCCTCTACAACGTCTGCACGAGCTTGGCCTACTCACGCCACGCTTATTAGCCGTTCATATGACGCAACTCAGCGATGATGAAATTACCCTGTGTACGGAACAAGGCGTACATATCATTCACTGCCCCGAATCCAACCTAAAACTCGCCAGCGGCTTCTGTCCTGTTGTGCGCCTGATCGACGCAGGCGCCAATGTTGCACTCGGCACTGACAGCGCTGCCAGCAATAACGACTTGGATATGTTTGGTGAAATGCGCACTGCCGCTCTGCTTGCCAAAGGCGTTGCCAACGATGCCAGCGCGCTACCCGCAGCACAAGCGCTCTACTGCGCCACCATGGGCGGCGCCAAGGCCTTAGGTCTCGACGACAAAATTGGCTCACTGAGCGTGGGCAAATACGCCGACATTGCTGCCATCGACTTAGGAGATATCGAAACACAACCCATCTTCGACCCGATATCACATCTGGTTTACTGTGCAGGTCGCCATCAAGTCAGCGATGTCTGGGTTAATGGTCGTCGCCT
>CAYUKF010000115.1:0-6071 GCA_964445215.1 uncultured Thiotrichales bacterium | reverse complement strand
TAGTAATATGCCGGTGACTAACATTACCCATATCATGCTACGCCCTCCCGTTGATGTGCCAAGTGGGTATTGTGCTCCTAACTGTGGTTGTGGCAAAAGAGTTATTGTTAATATGCATAGTGAGTTTTCTATCTATAGTTAAGGTTAATAAGACGGCGTATAGAGTTTCTGTAGGCTAAAAATATGTAACATATTGTTTATATTATAAAAATATGAATTATTTGAGGTAAATATTACGGTGTCATTGAATCCTTGGGTGGTTATTAAGGCTGAGTTTTTGGCTATTGAACATGATGCATCACAGCAGCGTGAATCAGCCAAAAGTGAGGATTGGCGGCCACTCATTGCTTTATTGGTCACAGCATTGGTGTTATTAGCCATTCACTACCTCAAATTCGCTACGGTTTTTGAGGCGGCTATGCAGGCCTTGCTGGGTAATGACGGTTATTTTCAGCTGCGTCAATATACGTATTTTAACTTGTTGGCTGAACTATGGTGGGGGGCTTGCCATTTATTAGGCTATGTCATTGTACCCATCTTAGTGATCAAATTTATCTTTAAAGAACGTATCCGTGATTATGGTTTGGGCTGGAATCAAACGAGTCGTTATTTGCCCTGGTGTATTTTTATTGCGCTGTTAGTCATTAGCTTTGCTTATTTTGCCAGTTACCGTAGTGATTTTCTTAACCACTACCCTTTTTATCGTTTGGCGCAACGGAGCATTTTAGATTTACTGCTCTGGCAGTGCATTTACCTTACGCAGTTTATATTTCTCGAGTTCTTTTTTCGTGGTTTTTTATTGCATGCTTGCCATCGTCGTTTTGGTGCCACTGCATTGTTTGTCATGATTGTGCCTTATGTCATGATTCATTTGAGTAAACCTTGGCTTGAAGCTAGCGGTGCATTAGTGTTCGGTTTGGTGTTAGGGATTATTGCACTACGTTCGCGCTCGATATGGGGTGGTGTTTTAGTGCATACCAGCGTTGCTTTATCGATGGACATTATGGCCTTGGCTCAAACTGGGCGACTGCCAGTGAATTGGCAACCATGACATACACCATCAGAGTAGCTTCGGGTTTATGGGTTATCACTGCTTTAGTAGGGTTTTTGCTGTCATTAATTATCGCCTGGCACGTGCTCTCGCCACTTAATTTCTTTTATTCACAGTGGTATAGCGTGATTGGCATTGATGAAAACATTGCCGAATACGGTCCGCTAAACCGTAACCGTAAAGACTTTGCAACGACGGGTCGCGTGGAGCATGAACGGTTGATGGCAGAGCTGGTTGCTGCCATCAATAATGGTGGTAAAGGCCTAACTACAATTGAGTATAAAGATAATAAAGGTAGCGTCATCGACACACTGCTGACCGATGCTGAAATCACGCATATGCGTGATGTCGCACAGCTGATTCATTGGATGAATCTTTGCGCAGCTGCGTTAGCAACAGTGTTGATTATACTGTTGGCTTGGGCGCACATGACAGCGATAAAAATGCCTAGCTTGTCAGGCCTATTTATAAAGATGGCAGCACTGCTTGCTGTGTTGGCAGTGTTCGTGCTGATTATCGGGCCGGTCAAATTGTTCTATCAGCTACACGTCTGGTTGTTTCCCGCCAAGCATCAGTGGTTTTTTTATTACGAAGATTCATTGATGACGACCATGTTAAAAGCACCAGTCATATTTGGCCCGATCGCGATCGCTTTGCTGTTGACTGCCTTGATCGTATGGTGGTTGATGTTCTCTGTGGTGGTGCGGCTTATGCGTCCAATTGGCAATAATTGATGATATTTTGCCAACATTAGGGAGCCTCTGATTTATTCTGGACGAAGTAGATTGTGACTGAAAATCCCCGTGTCATGCGGTACACTTTCGGTACAGTGCCGGAACAATCTCCGGTACAGTTGTGCTCGAAGGAGGTGCCCATGGCCACCATCACAAGGACCCCGGCAAAGACCTGGAAGGCCATAATTCGTAAGACCGGTTGGCCTACTGCCATTAAAACGTTTCGCACCAAGCGGGACGCGCAAGACTGGGCGCGGCGTACTGAAGATGAGATGGTTTTGTAATCTCCCCATTATTAACCCGAGTTAAAAGTAGAGATTAAGCTACATTGAGTAATTGTCTGGGTGGTATCCCTTCAATCGCTGTATGCGGCCGTTCCTTATTGTATGTCCAAAGCCATTGCGTAGCTAATAACTGTGCCTGTTCAATCGATTCAAAAAGATGTAAATCTAAGCATTCATGCCTCGCTGTACGATTGAATCGCTCGATGTATGCATTTTGTGTCGGTTTGCCTGGCTGAATATATAGTAGTGTGATCTGCTGTTTTTTAGTCCAGTCTTTGAGTGTTTGACTAATTATATTCAGGGCCATTGTCACACCGAATAGCACGTGGCTTTGTACGCCACTCAATGATTTGCTCCAATGAGCGAATGAGTAAGTCAAGAGCTGTTAATGCTATTGCAGTACAGCTCAGCAATACCAAGACATTTTACAGCCGTATTCGGGGTTTTACGCGCCACATATAGTGGCGCGATAATTGAAATGCGCCATTTAAGTGCTATTATTGTGGCGCAATAAGCGTATCGCGCCACAAAAAGGACATTATGCCCAAGAAAATTTCCCAAGCTGAGCTTGATGCCGTATTCCAGACCGTTGTCCAATTTCCTGAGGGTGCCTCTGTTGAGGAAATCAGAGGTGTGCTAGAGATTTCCTTGCCGCGCCGCACCTTGCAACGCCGCTTGGCCCGGTTGGTTGATCAGGAGTGGTTGACCATTGAGGGTCGAGGCCGTGGTAGCCGCTATCGACTGCTCCCAAAAGAGAGCGGGATTCGTCATTCCCCTGGTGGACTCGCGATCAAGGGGCACACAGCACAAGTTGAAAACTACATTACCGTTTCCCCCGAGGGCAAGGTCATCAAACAGGCTGTCCGCGAGCCGGTTCAAAATCGTCACCCAGTAGGATACAACCGGACGTTCCTCGACGAATACCGACCTAACGAGTCCTTCTACCTTGCATTGGAAACCCGGCAGCGTCTTATGGAATTGGGTCACTCGTTGGATGGTGAGCGGCCGGCCGGTACCTATGTGCGACAAATCTTCAATCGCTTATTGATCGATTTGTCTTGGAACTCCAGCCGCCTGGAGGGCAATACCTACTCGCTGCTGGAGACGGAACGCTTGCTGGAATTGGGGGAGCCCGCCGAGGGTAAGGATGCGCAGGAAGCGCAGATGATTTTGAACCATAAGGCTGCAATAGAGCTGCTGGTCGAACAGTCGGGAGAGGTCGGATTTAATCGCTACACTATCCTCAATTTACATGCCTTGCTTTCAGACAACCTGCTCGGCGACCCGCAAGCCTGTGGTCGCTTGCGCGCTATTGCTGTTGGGGTCGGTGGGACAGTTTACCATCCTTTAGAGATGCCGCAGTTGATTGATGAATACTTCCAGCAAGTTCTTGATACCGCCACTGCGATTACAGACCCATTTGAACAAGCTTTCTTTGCGATGGTGCATTTACCTTACTTACAGCCGTTCGAAGATGTCAATAAACGCGTTTCCAGGCTTGCAGCGAATCTACCACTCATCCGCTATAACCTGTGTCCGTTATCATTTGTAGATGTGCCCGAACGTGCCTACATTGATGGCATTCTCGGGGTGTACGAGCTCAATCGCATCGAGTTGTTGCGTGACGTGTTCATTTGGGCATATGAGCGTTCGTGCGCACGCTATTCGGCGGTGCGCCAGTCACTGGGGGAGCCAGATGTATTCCGTCTCCGCCATCGCGCATTAGTGGCTGAAGCTGTGTCTGAAGTCGTACGTAGTGGCATGAATAAAAAGACGGCCACTGCTTTTATCCAGCGGCGCGCTACAGAGAAGATGCTGCCTGCGGATCAAGCGCGGTTCATCGAGGTGGTGGAAACAGAGGTTATGAATCTTCACGAGGGCAATATCGCACGCTACCGTCTATGGACATCGCAATACCAGAAATGGCAGGAAACTTGGCGTTGATTTACCGCGAAGGTATTTCTTGCTTGCAGTGTTTGAGACCACGGACTGCATAAATGTTACCGGCAAGTTGCGTCATAAAACCCGCTGGAAGTTTGATTGTGGGAAATTGTATCTTCTGGCGTCAACCATCCGTAGGGATGTAAACACAAGGTGATATAGATCAAGTTGCTAATGCGTGGATAGAGGAAGGGAAGTTGTGTTGCAGTGCTCAGATATCTGCTGATATTCTCTGTGGTGGCGCGGCTTATGCGTCCAATTGGCAATAATTGATGACTTCACGCTCACTGCATAGCCTCATACTTGCCGTATCACTGATCGGATTAAGCGCCTGTGGCGGCGGCGGGGGTGGCACAACGCCAACAACGCCACCAGCAGCGCCACCACCAGCAGCGCCGATCACCTCGCAGACCCTGGCCGACCCCACCCCGGGCGCGGACAATAACTTCGGCAGCAACATCGTCATCCTCACCAACGGCAACATCGTTGTCACTGATCCCAATGACTCCAGCGTGGCGGCCAACAATGGTGCGGTACACCTCTATAACCCGTTGACGCAAACGCTGATAGCCAGTATTTTTGGCGATAATGCCGATGACCAGCTTGGCAGCAGCGGCGTCACCGCGCTGGCCAACAACAACTTTGTCATTGCCTCAGAATTCGATGGCGGCACCTTCAAGACCGGCTCGGTGAGGCTGGTTAACGGTAGCACTGGCGAGCAGATCGGCACGCCCCTGAGCGGCGATACCGTCAATGACTTCCTTGGCCGCAGCGGCATCACCGCGCTGGCCAACAACAACTTTGTTATCGCCTCAGAAAACGATGACGTCGGCGGCATGGTCAATGCTGGCTCGGTGCGGCTGGTCAACGGCGCCACTGGCGTGCAGATCGGCGCCACCCTGGCTGGCGATACGCGCGGTAACTTCCTTGGCCGCGACGGCGTCACCGCGCTGGCCAACAGCAACTTTGTCATTGCCTCAGCATTCGATGACGTCGGCGGCGTTATCGATGCTGGCTCGGTGAGGTTGGTGGATGGCGCCACTGGCGCTGAGATTGGTACGCCCCTGGCCGGCGATACGGCCTTTGACTTTGAGGGTATTACGCTGACGGCCTCAACCACGGATAATTTTTATCTCGTTGGCGCGCCACGGTTTGATGCCAATGGGCTGATGGACTCAGGGTTTGTCTGGCTGATTGCGCCCTGAGTGATGGGCGATAGCCCATCGCGAGGAAGTACCCCACGCCTTCGCGGAGCCTGCCCCCGTATCAAGCACGGGGCAGGCTCCGTGCTTGGCACGGGGGGCAGGCTCTTGGGGTGCGCCCTGAGGGAATGCGCTAGCATTCCTGAGGAAGTATACCCCTCAAGGGGGTACTACTACGTGCCCTTGGGGTAAAAAGAGCTCTTGGGGTGCGCCCCCACGCTTTCGCGGGGGCAGGCTCTGAGTGATGGGCGCTTGATGCATTGCCACGCTCCGCGTGGCAATGCGGTTTTTGTCGTCATATCGATCATCCTGGGTAACCATCATGAGCTGAAAATACCCCCCTCAGTGACAGGTTCATTTCATGTTGGACAAGACTCTTGCTTGAGCACTATCACTGATTCTGCTATCGTATGGGGCATAAGTTTAGGTATAAATATGCCCACATTGTGGAGGTAAGCATGGCATCACGTGATGATTTAATACTGATTGTTTTCTTGGCTGTAGTGATCACAGGTTTGTATTTTCTTGCTGTAAGCCTCAGTTAACCGAAAGCCGGATAACGGCTGGACACAGCAAACGTGTTTAGTCGAAAGACAAAAAAACCAGATACGACCAGATACGGTCGCTATCTGGTTTTTTTTGCCTTGTAATATTGAATTCATCATATTAGATAAGGCGTTTTAGTCAGCGTAATTTGTCCGGCGAGAGCGATTATGACTCAGCTAATAAGTACGTACACAGTTCGACAGCAGTTGATTCAACATTTGTCTAAGGGGCAGTTTTGCTCTGGCCAGCAACTTGCTGCTGAATTTGGTCTTAGTCGCACAGCGGTGTGGAAGCATATTGTGTGCTTGCGAAA
>CAYUKF010000114.1:0-6071 GCA_964445215.1 uncultured Thiotrichales bacterium | reverse complement strand
GAAATGTTGTTGTCATTATGCGCTGCCGGAAAATACTCTTCATCGAACAAGTTTTCAATATTCAATTGAATATCTGTATTTTTACTCAGGGCATAGAATAGCGCTGCATCGACCCGTGTAAAGCTAGGCAACTCTACTGCATTACTAATCGATGCAAATTGCCCAGACTGATAGACCACACCTGCGCCAAAACCGAGCTTCTGATTGAGATCATAGCGACTCCATAAAGAGAACATATTCTCTGGCACTTGAGACAAAGTACGATCCACGACTTGGCCATTCTCAACGAGACCTACTGATTCTGCATTCAGATTGCTGTAACCGACATTAATAGACCAATCCTCTGTAATATCGCCGAGCAATTGAACTTCAATGCCGCGAGTTTCACTGCCAACTAAAATGGTATTGTCGACATCATTAGGGTCAACCGTGGTGCCACCATCACGTTCTAATTCAAATATCGATGTGGTGAGGCTAAAAGCATTGCTAATATCCCACTTAAAACCGATTTCCATATTGGTAAACACTTCGGGTGCCAAAGCTGCTTGATCCAATGTGAGAGTTAGAAACTGATCGCCAGAGCGGGGTAAGAAAGTTTGGCTATAGCTTGCATATAAGGACATATTTTCTTGAGGCTTATAAATCACGCCAACATTAGGCGATATTTCTTCGTCAACTCGACCTAGCAAAAGCACATCATTGCCATCGGCAACCCCGTCACGATTAATAACATCGATATCAAATCTGTCAAAGCGAAGCCCACCGATAACTTTAAAATGTTCACCGATATCAATTTGATCTTGAATAAAAAAAGACTGGAACTGAACGGTAGTGTCGCGATCTCGATTATTAACCGGAAAACTGACTGCAGGGATCACTAAGGGATCAGAAAAGGCGAAAGTAATCTGGTCGTCGCCATTAAGGGCAAACAATGTATCTTGTCTTGTATTATTTGTATCTTGGTCACCGTACTCCATGCCAAACAATAGAGTATGCGCGATGGAGCCTGTATCAAATTCTCCGACAACATTAACTTGTGTAATCAAGTTCTCTCTGTCCCGCCTATCCCTATAACCATCCAATGTCACTGTACCCGCCACATCATCAAACCCTACTGGGAAAAGATTTTGGTATACTTTGTTATAATCTGCGTACAGTAGCGTAGCATCTACGTGCCATTGACTTGAAATATCGTGATCGACTCGGGTCTTAAAGATATTAGCGCCAAGGGTTGTAAGGTTTAAATCAGGATCGCCGAAGAATGTGTCCCTAAACCCTGCTAAAGGACGGCCATTTAGAGCAGGAACACCACGATCCACTGTGCGATCATCGTTTACATGTTCATACGAGACAAGCACAGAAGTGTCATCATTGATGTCCGCTGAAAAAGTGGGATTGAATGCGAATCTATCTCCACCAAAAAAGTCTCTGTGGTTTTCTAAGCTTTCATAAAAGCCATTAATTCTAAAGCCTGAATTTTCACTGGTGGAGTAGTTGCTATCTATTGTGACAAAGTTAGAACCAAAACTATTCACACTGGCAGATAGGGCACCAAATTTTTCGTTATGGACGGGCTTTTTCGTCACGCGATTGATAACACCGCCGCCACCACCACGACCGAAAATAAGGGCATTGGCGCCTCGTAATACTTCGACACGCTCTAAATTATAGAAAGGTCGAAAGTATTCAGCATCATCGCGCAAGCCGTCGAGAAAGAAATTTGCTTGTGTATTTTGACCACGAATCGTAAGTTGGTCCCTTTGTCCCTCACCTTGGCCAATAGAAGCGCCTGGCGTGTACCGCAAAATATCCCCAATATCTCGAAACCCTTGCTCCTCGATCTGTTCAGCTGAAATAACAGTCAAAGACTGAGGAACATTAATTAATAATTCAGGCGTTTTAAGCGACAGGCTAACGTCTTCTTCGATACTTTTCCCCGTAACAATAACGTGTTCAATTTCATTGGATTGATCGTTATTTAAATCATTCTCACTTTGTGCGTCGTTGGCATAAGCTGTTATAGGCGCCAATAGATTAGCTGTGATGAGCAAAGATAAATTAGATAACTTCATTTTTTATTGAATTCCTTCATTAATGCGGCTGAATGGAATATTAATACAAAAGTAATTGAGAATCAATGCTATCTTCATTATTATTTAGAGGGGTCAGAAATATCCTATTTCAGTTCTAATTTAGGGGTGTTTTAGGAGGTGTACTAAAATTAACAAGGGACAGGTTCTCCCTAAACTTATACCTCTAAGGGCAGGCTTAGCTTGCCATTTTCTTCGAAGGCAGAGAGATTATGCGCTTGATCCGTGATTCGATAGACCAAATGCTTTTACGTTGACACAAAATTCTGAACAGTCTCCAATCAAGCAGGCCTTAGCCTAAGAAACCGATTAAAATAATATTTTAATTCAACGCTTTATTACTATAAAGTAATTTATATTATTGAATTTTTTCTTGCTACGAAATCAGTTGAATCTAGTCTTCCGCTTCTTGATGTTCGGCTGACACACCATAGATAATGAGTGTGTGATCCGTCATTTTAAAACCATGCTCTTTAGCAATGATCTTTTGGCGTTCTTCGATAATTGGGTCGGTAAACTCGATAATTTTTCCGCTCTTAACACACACTAGGTGGTCGTGATGATGACCCTCATTAAGCTCAAACACAGCATGACCGCCTTCGAAATGATGGCGGATCACCAAGCCAGCATCCTCAAACTGGGTTAAAACGCGATAAACCGTTGCCAAACCCACCTCTTCGCCCTCTTCGCGCAAGGTCTGGTAGACTTCTTCCGCACGCATATGGTCTGCACGGTTTTTTTGCATGATTTCAAGAATCTTGATGCGTGGCAGTGTGGCCTTAAGGCCAGCGTTTTTTAATTCTGAAGAACTCATGGTCTTTAATAATCCTCGATCAACTTTAGTAAGCAAACCTGTTGGGCAAGGCCAACATGAGCTACACTGCACTAGCAATACGCTTAGCAATGCTCCGTCTTTTGCTGCATGGTACTGTATTCAACTGAACAATAAAACCGAAATAGAAACCAGAATCAATGATTCCCACTATGTTACACCGTAGCCTGCTTGTTTTCTCCCTGCTCTTGTCTTTCTCTGCCTGCTCCGTCCATAAGATTGATATTCAGCAAGGCAATATCATTGAAGATGAACAATTAGAAGAGCTTCATATCGGTATGCGTCGCCAGCAAATACTGCACTTGCTTGGCACGCCACTCATACAAGACCCCTTTCGCCCCGACCGTTGGGACTATGTCTATTATTTCAAACCGGCAAATAAGCCTGCGGATCTTTACCAGTTAACACTATTCTTTGAAGGTGGGCATTTGATCCACTTCAACACCGATATTCCACAGCGTCGGCCAAAGCCCCCTATAGAGGATGAAGAGGCTAAAAACGACGCCGTTAAAGCATTGTAGCCTAGGGAGCCTCTGATTTATTCTGGACGAAGTAGATTGTGCCTGAACCCTAATTATATCAAGGGCCAGATTCGCACCAACAGTAGGCGCTTTAGGCGACGCAGAAGCTGGATATTTCAGGTATAAGAGTCGAGTTCATGAATAGATCAGAGGTTCCCCAGGTGCTCCATCACTGAACCGGTTTACTTTGATTCCTTGGCGCGTTTGCGACGCGCTTCTTTCGGATCAGCAATCAATTTTCGATAAACCTCAATACGGTCACCCGAGCGTAATCCTGTGTCAAGCTTACAGAGTTTGCCAAAAATCCCCACCTTATTCACCGACAAATCAATGTCTGGGAAACGCTCAAGCAAACCTGATTCTTGCAGTGCCGTTGCAACTGTCGCATCAGGCGCAATACTCTGCTTAAGAATAAGCTGTTCTTCTAGCGTGGCATAAGCCACTTCTATATCAATGGTTTCACTAACCAGCATTGCTCACCACCCTTCTTGAGAAATACCAGCTAGTCATTACTATTTTGGCCATAAATATCATTTGCGCGCTGACAAAAGGCATCGACTAATTTGTCCGCAATTTGTTGAAAAACTGGTCCCACCGTCATCCTTAGTAACACATTAGAGAATTCATATTGCAGATCAAGTGATACCTTGCTAGAACCCTCATCCAAAGCTTGAAAAGACCAAACGCCTTCAAGTTTTTTAAACGGCCCCTCAATTAACTGCATGGTAATGCTTACCCCAGGGTTATTACTATTTTGCGTAGTAAACGACTTATGCACCCTGCCTTTACGTAACTCGACTTGAGCACAAACACCCTGCTCATCCCGCGCCAATTCTTTGCTGCTGGCGCACCACGGCAAAAACTCTGGGTATGACTTTATATCATCTACCAAACCAAACATGGCTTGCGCACTGTGCAGCACCAGTGCACTACGATTAATTCTTGGCACAGTTAAACTCGCTTAAGGAGCCCCTGATTAATTCTGAAACAGCGAGATTGTATCTAAAATTTTTCAAATCGAGACGCCAATCGCCGCCAATAGTGGGGCTAGCGCGCCCTGAGGCAATAAGGCAGCATTTCCGAGGAAGTACTCTTGGGGTAGCAAGATTGTCAGCGAAGAGCTGGAAGATTTCAGGTGCAAGATCGTGTTTCATGAATTGATCGGAGGTTCCTTAAGAAAAAACGCCAATAGCGTTAAGAAACACCAACATAACAGCAATCGGTATGATATAGCGCACAAGAAAATACCATATTGAATAAGCGCCTGCACCCAGAGTAAGCTCGTCTTCAGATGCGGCCTTTTTCATTAACCAACCAGCAAAAACCGCCATTAACACACCACCCAATGGCAGCATAATGTTCGAGGTTAAATAATCAAGCAGGTCGAAGAATGTTTTACCAAAAATGGTCGCGCTCGACCACTCATTAAATGAAAATACCGTACCCAAACCAATAACCCAAGTTAGCATTCCTAAAGCAATGCTTGCTTTAAGTCGACTAAGTCCTTTGTTTTCGATTAGCCAGGCCACCGCCGGCTCAATTAAACTGATCGAAGAGCTCCACGCAGCAAACACCAATAGAACAAAAAACAAAGTGCCAAACAAGGTGCCAAAAGCCATATTGCCAAAGGCTAGAGGTAAGGTGACAAAAATTAGACCTGGGCCTGCACCTGCTTCAAGCCCATTAGAAAAAACAATGGGGAATATCGCAATACCGGCCAATATGGCGACTGAGGTATCAGCAAAGGCAATGGTAAATGAAGTCTGCGCTATAGACGTCTCTTTCGGCAAATAAGCACCATAAACCATAATGGCTCCCATGCCGATACTGAGGGTAAAAAATGCTTGCCCCATTGCCTGCAACATACCTTCAGTGGTTAGCTTGGAGAAGTCTGGCGTAAACATAAAACGCAAGCCTTGCATAAAACCGCTGGTGGTCATGGCATACAACACCATGACTATCATCAAGATAAACAAAGCCGGAATCAAAAAACGTACGGCTTTTTCTATGCCGCCTTCGATACCGCGCGCAACAACTGCCATGGTAATCAACATAAAAATACTATGCCAAAAAATAAGCGTCAGCGGCGATTTAGTCAGCTCATCAAAATGCTGGCTAACCAATGCCGCATCAGCATCGGTGAACGTACCCGCACCTGTAGTAAAAATATAACTAATCGCCCAACCGGCAATGACACTGTAATAAGAGAGAATCAAAAATCCGGCGGCTATGCCCATCCAGCCAAGAAACTTCCATAGCTGCGAATGGCCTGCCTCTGCGGCCAGATGTTTCATGGTATCAACCGGATTGCGACGACCACGGCGACCTAACATGACTTCAGCCATCATAATCGGCACACCAATCAGAAAAATGCACAGCAAATAGACCAGAACGAAGGCGCCACCACCATTCTCACCCGTCATATAAGGAAATTTCCAGATATTGCCGAGCCCAACCGCTGAACCCGTCGCCGCCATAATAAAAGCCCAGCGTGAGGTCCAAAGTCCATGCAGTGAAGTTCTGCTATTGTCTGCCATAGTCGTTTACATATTTAAGATCTACGCTCAATAAACGCAGACCAGATATATTATTGCTATATATAGCCCTAATTGTCTTGGATTTCCCTAT
>CAYUKF010000113.1:0-6075 GCA_964445215.1 uncultured Thiotrichales bacterium | reverse complement strand
TTGATGCCTCAGCATCCATTGCCAGCGATGTTGAAATAGGCCCTTACAGTATTATCGGTGCTGATGTTGAAATAGATGAAGGTACCTGGATAGGGCCGCATGTTGTCATCAACGGCTCGACTACTATTGGTAAAAATAATAAAATCTTTCAGTTTTCCTCGCTGGGTGAAATGCCGCAGGATAAAAAATATGGCGGCGAGCTAACACGATTAGAAATTGGCGACGATAATGTGATTCGTGAATATGTCACCATGAATCGTGGTACGGCAAAGGGTGGCGGCTTAACCAAGATCGGTAACAACAATTGGATTATGGCCTATGTGCATATTGCGCATGATTGCATAGTAGGCAACCACACTGTCATGGCAAACTCTACAAGTTTGGCGGGTCATGTGGTCATTGAGGATCATGTCATAACAGGTGGATTTAGTTTGATCTATCAGTTTTGTTCGCTTGGTGCTTATAGCTTTACTGGCTTTGGTGCGCACGTTAATAAAGATGTACCACCCTATGTCACGGTGGCTGGCCAAATGGCAAAACCCTTCGGTATTAACTCTGAAGGTTTACGGCGCCACGATTTTAGTTCCGATGCAATTGCTGCTATCAAAAAAGCCTACAAGCTTCTCTATCGTTCTAACTTGATGTTGAATGAAGCAAGCGAGAAAATCGCTGAGCTGGTTCAAGACAATCCAGCGCTTGTGCCACTGCTGGATTTTATTGCTAAGAGTCAGCGTGGCATCATTCGTTAACACCTAATAATGTCAGTACGAATTGCTATCGTTGCTGGTGAAGCCTCGGGCGAGCTGCTTGCCGCTCGCTTGATGAAAGCGCTGATCGAACAGTGTGGTGATATCGAGTTTGAAGGTGTTGCCGGGCCTTTAATGCAAGAGGCTGGCTGCAAGATTCTTTATAATTCTGACCGGCTTTCAGTCATGGGTATTGTTGAGGTTCTAGGGCGCTATCGTGAGTTAAGAGCGATGCGTAGTGCCTTGATCAAGCGCTGGACAGATTCGCCACCCGATCTATTTATTGGTGTCGATGCCCCCGACTTTAATCTTGGTCTTGCAGAGCGTTTGCACCACAAAGGTATCCCAACCTGCCACTATGTGAGCCCATCGGTTTGGGCCTGGCGTAAGGGTCGCATTAAGCAGATTAAACGAGCAGTGGATTTTGTTTTAACTCTATTGCCGTTTGAAAAGAAAATTTATGATGAGAATGGTGTGCCAGCCTGTTTTAGCGGGCACCCATTAGCTGATGAAATTCCCTTACAGGCTGATCAGTCGGCAGCAAGAATTAAGTTAGGCCTGGAGGATGGGGTGCCGTTGCTCGCTGTTTTGCCGGGCAGTCGTGATAGCGAGTTGAAATTTCTGGCTGAGCAATTTATTGCTACGGCTAAACTAGTGGGTGAATCGGTTGCAGGCTTACAGTGTGTTTGTCCGTTAATCAAACCTGAGCAGGTTGAGGGTATCAAAAACGTGTTTGCTAGATACGCACCAAAATTGCCAGTAAAGATAATGGTTGGCGATGCTAGAACAGCAATGGCTGCTGCTGATGTGGTGTTGCTTGCTAGTGGTACAGCAACGCTTGAAGCCACCTTATTAAAAAAACCGATGGTGGTAGGCTATCGCATTGCAGCCATGACTTACTTCATTGTCCGTAAAATGATTAGCCTTAAGTATTTTGCGTTGCCAAACCTCTTGGCTAAAGAACCACACGTTGCGGAATTCATACAGTCTGAGCTACAAGCAGGTTTGATGGCGCCGGAGGTGATTAGATTATTTAAGGACAAACATGCGCGGCAAACACAAGTAGAGGAATTCACCCATATTCATCAGTTATTGCGTTGTGATGCCAGTCACACTGCTGCACGTGCAGTTGTTGAGAATTTTTCTTTGTGTCATAAAATTAACAAGGTAAAGCCGAACATATAAAATGGATACGACTTGTTACGCAGGTGTTGATGAAGCAGGCCGAGGCCCGTTGGCTGGGCCAGTGGTGGCAGCGGCGGTTATTCTTGACCCTAATTGCCCTATTGTAGGTCTCAATGATTCAAAGAAACTGAGTGCTAAGCAACGCGAATATCTGCTACCACAGATACAAAAATATGCGCTGGCCTATGCCGTGAGCGAGGCCAGCGTGGCAGAAATCGATGAGATCAATATTCTGCAGGCCTCTTTACTGGCGATGAATAGGGCGGTTTCAGGCTTGGCCATTGTGCCGGACGAAGTGCGTGTAGACGGCCCACATTGCCCGAACCTGGATATGCCTGTTAGCGGTATAATCAAAGGCGACCAGAAAGATGCTGCGATTGCGGCAGCATCGATTTTGGCTAAAGTTGAGCGAGATCGTATCATGGTTGAGTATCACCAGCAGTACCCAGAATATGGTTTTGCATCACATAAAGGTTATCCAACAGCACTGCATCGCGTTGCACTTGAACGCCATGGTATTAGCGCTATCCACCGTAAATCTTATGCGCCCGTTGCGCGTTTTTTGACCAATTAGTCCATCACCATGAGTTTTGTTCATCTTCGCGTTCACAGTGAATACTCGCTAGTTGATGGTATTACTCGTGTTAAACCTTTGGCTGCGGCCGTTGCCCAGCACAAAATGCCAGCCGTTGCGCTGACAGATCAAGCAAACTTATTTGCCTTGGTTAAATTTTATCGCGCGGCAATTGCTGCGGGTATTAAGCCATTGATTGGCGTTGATGTGCTTTTGCAAGGCTCTGATGCTAACGCCGAATTGACCCGCATGACGTTGCTCTGTCAAAACAACACGGGTTACCTCAACCTGAGTCGCTTGATTTCACGTAGTTATGTTGAAGGGCAAATTCAAGGCGTTACTACCGTTAAGCGTGAATGGGTCGCCGAAGCAAGTGAAGGGCTAATTGCACTCTCCGGTGCGGGTGAGGGGGAAATTGGTCGTGCGCTGTTAGATGATAAAAGCGATCTTGCTAAAAAACTGTTAAAACATTGGTGTTCGGTATTTCCTAAGCGATTTTATATAGAACTACAACGTACTGGACGCAACCAGGAAGAAGACTATATTCATGCCGTCGTTGCGTTAGCGATTGAAACAGCAACGCCAGTCGTTGCAAGCAATGATGTGCGTTTTCTAAAGAGCAGTGATTTTGACGCACATGAAGCGCGTGTTTGCATTCACCAAGGACGCACACTGGCCGATACACGGCGCAAACGACATTATTCTGAGCAGCAATATTTGCGTAGCCCGGAGGAAATGGCGGAGTTATTCAGTGATATTCCAGAAGCGATAAGCAATACGATAGAAATAGCCAAACGCTGTAACCTTGAATTGGTGTTGGGCAAGACGGCGCTGCCGGATTTTCCCGTACCCAAAGGTATGGATGTTAATAGTTTTTTAACACAAGAAGCACAAAAAGGTCTTGATACACGTTTGGCACGTGCACGTGAATTAGGCCAAGAGCTTGTAGAGACACAAGTCTATCAAGATCGCTTGGCGCTTGAGCTTGATGTGATTATTGGTATGGGTTTCCCTGGCTATTTTCTTATTGTTGCCGATTTTATACGTTGGTCAAAGTCTCAATCGATACCCGTTGGCCCTGGTCGCGGTTCGGGTTCAGGGTCCTTGGTGGCGTGGGCATTGGGTATTACTGATCTTGATCCTATTCACTTTGAATTACTGTTTGAGCGTTTTCTAAACCCTGAGCGGGTATCACTGCCCGATTTCGATATCGATTTTTGTATCGAGGGTCGTGATCGCGTCATCGACTATGTCGCCGAGCGTTATGGTCAAGATCAGGTCTCGCAGATTATTACCTATGGCAGTATGGCAGCCAAAGCTGTCGTGCGTGATGTCGGGCGTGTATTAGGCCACCCCTATGGGTTTGTTGATCAAATTGCCAAGCTAATTCCGTTTGAATTAGGCATAACGCTTGAGAAAGCGCTTAAGCAAGAAGAAATTCTTAAAGATCGCTATGACAATGAAGAGGAAGTCACTGCTTTACTGGATCTAGCGATGTCTTTAGAAGGCATTGTGCGTAACGCTGGCAAGCATGCTGGTGGTGTGGTCATTGGGCCATCTGCGCTGACTGATTTTGCACCAATGTATTGTGAGCCAGGCGGCAAAAATAGTGTTACGCAGTTTGACAAGGATGATGTTGAAGCGGTTGGTTTAGTTAAGTTCGACTTTTTGGGTTTACGTACCCTGACTATTATTGATCGTGCGCTGATTGCGGTGAATGAAAAACGCACAGCCAATGGTGAAGAAAGCATTGCACTAGACTCCCTTCCTATCGATGATAAAAAAACGTTTGATCTATTAAAGGCTTGTTCTACGACCGCTGTTTTCCAACTTGAATCGCGCGGCATGAAAGACTTGATTAAACGTCTACAGCCGGATTGTTTTGATGAAGTTGTCGCCTTGGTGGCTTTGTTTCGTCCTGGGCCTTTGCAGTCGGGCATGGTTGATGACTTTATTGACCGTAAACATGGGCGACAGGAAGTGAACTATATGCATCCCTGTCTGGAGCCGGTGTTGAAGGCAACCTATGGTGTCATTCTCTATCAGGAACAGGTGATGCAGGCAGCGCAGGTGCTATCAGGTTATACCCTTGGTGGTGCGGACTTATTGCGCCGAGCCATGGGCAAGAAAAATGCTAAAGAAATGGCCAAGCAGCGTGGTTTCTTTGTTGATGGCGCAGAAAAAAATGGCTGTGACCGCAGACTCGCTACACGTATATTTGATCTTATTGAAAAATTTGCTGGTTATGGTTTCAACAAATCCCATTCCGTTGCCTATGCACTTATTGCTTACCAGACCGCCTATTTAAAAGCACATTATCCCGCTGAGTTTATGGCAGCAGTGTTGTCATCTGATATGGATAATACCGATAAAGTTGTCACGCTTATCGATGAGTGTAGGGTGATGAAGATCGAAATACTTCCGCCTGACGTGAATAATTGCCACTATATGTTTAGAGCAGTAAATGACAATAGTATTCGCTATGGTTTGGGGGCACTAAAAGGTGTTGGTGAAGGTGCCATACAAAACATCGTTGGCGAGCGTGAACAAGGTGGCAAGTATAAAGACTTTGGCGATCTTGTCTGTCGCGTTGACTCAAGCAAACTGAACAAACGTGTCTATGAGTCAATGATTCGCGCTGGTGCGCTCGATTGCTTTCATAAGAATCGCGCTTTGTTATTGGCGAACCTACCCAATGCATTACTAGTCGCTGATAAATATGCCAGTGATGCGGCGACAGGTATGAGTGATTTGTTTGGTGGTGATGTGAATACACCTGTAGTCACAGATGTCATTATTAATAAGTCTATTGAAGAATGGGATGAAGAAACACGACTCAAGAGTGAACAGGTTGCGCTGGGTTTGTATTTGAGTGGTCACCCTATTACACGTTTTCGTGAAGAGCTTAAGCGTTTTACTACGGCGACTATTGCTGAGCTTAATATTTCTGGTGAGCAGGGCATTGTAATTGCAGGATTGATTACGGCTATACGCACGATGAATAGTCGCCGTGGCGATCGTATTGCTTTTATCACGCTTGATGATAATAGCGGCCGCCTAGAGGTTGCCGTGTTTGCCGAGGCATTCCGTCAATACCGCGAAGTTTTAGTCAAAGACAGCATCGTTGTTGTTGAAGGCATTATCACTGTTGACGATTACACGGGTGGTTATAAGATGAGTGCTGATCGTATTTGGGGTATCGAGCAAGCGCGTGAGACATTTGCCAAAGCGATTCGCCTTGATATAAAGAAAAATGCCAATGATTTTTCCAGCGATTTTGCTAGCAAGCTAGCTACAACCTTAACGCCATACAAACAGGGTAAATGTACAATATTACTTAATTACCAATCAGAGCAGGGCAAGGTCAATATTCCTTTGCCAGAAGATTGGAAAGTGCGGCCAAGCCAGGAATTACTAACAAAGTTGGGTAAACTGACAGCGCCAGAAAATGTCCATGTTGTTTATTGACGGCCGCTTATCAAAGATAAGGATAAAAACGGACGTAAAAATGTGGGACAATACGCATGTTGTGCGATTTAAATATAAAATGATCAAATTAAAATTACTAGG
>CAYUKF010000112.1:2892-6109 GCA_964445215.1 uncultured Thiotrichales bacterium | reverse complement strand
ACGTAGCCACCGCTTTAGCATTGGTTGACAAAGCAACAAAATGTTTAGCCACGGCGGCTTCATCCTTTAGCGATGCCAGCAACCAATCACGCGCGGTATGCGCATTGGTCAAGGTTTCCTGAGTGGTAAATGTCTTCGATGCCACAATAAACAGCGTGGTTTCAGGGTCAAGCGGTTTAATCGCTTCAACCATATGCGTGCCATCGACATTAGAAACAAAATGCACAGCCAAATGCTGATGAGCATAAGGCTTCAAGGCTTCAGTCACCATCACAGGGCCCAAGTCAGAGCCACCGATACCGATATTTACCACATCAGTAATGGTTTTACCGGTATACCCTTTCCATGCACCACTGCGTACTGCCTCGGTAAAACGACGCATTTTTTCCAAGACTGAATTAACAGCAGGCATGACGTCTTCGCCATCGACCATAATCGGTGTGTTGGAACGATTGCGTAGCGCGATATGTAACACAGCCCTGTCTTCAGTGATATTAATTTTCTCGCCTGAAAACATTGCGTCAATACGCTCGCGCAAACCACTTTCATCAACTGCCTTTAGCAATAGCCCCATGGTCTCTTGCGTAATTCGGTTTTTCGAATAGTCGAGTAGAATATCGTTAAAGTTTAAAGAAAACGTATTGAAGCGTTGCGCATCCTGTGCAAACAGATCACGCATGTGAACATCTGACATTTTGCCATGGTGCTCACTAAGCGCTGAATAGACAGGCAAGTCGGTAAATTTAGGCATGGCTGCTCCCTCAGCTAGCGAATCTGGTTGACTCCGCGGCTACGGCCCAAACTCTCACCCAGGTCTGCCGACTCAATATCAAGCCCATGACGCCAGAATTGATCATCACGCTCAAACAAGCGATAGGTGCCACGAGGCCCCCAGCTACCTGCTGGATAAACATTAATAAAATCACGCTCCATTGACCAAACCTTAATAATTGGATCAACAATACGCCAGGCCCATTCAACTTCGTCATAACGCAAGAACAAAGAATGGTCACCCTTCATCACGTCAAGCAATAATTCTTCGTAGGCATCAGATGTACTCTCACCTTCATCAACAAAGCTGGCATCGAGACTAATGCTGCGTGTTTTCATTTCCAGCCCAGGCACTTTCGCCTGCATTTCTACCTTCATACATTCATGTGGCTGAATACCAAACATAAACCAATTCGGTTTTGCCCGCTCAATCTGCGTGTTTCTAAACAAGTGATGCGGCGGCTCCTTAAATCGTACACAAATAGCCGAGCCACCTTCAGCCAAGCGTTTACCGGTACGCAAATAAAATGGCACACCTTTCCAACGCCAGTTATCAATATACAATTTAACTGCCGCATAGGTCTCTGTTGTGCTCTCACCTGGCACGTCTGGCTCATCGAGATAACCTTCTACTGCTTGACTATCAATAGTGCCAGATGCGTATTGACCGCGAAACGCATGGGCATGCACTGCGTTATGAGGAATTTCCCTAACGGATTTTAGAACCTTCACTTTTTCGTCGCGTAACGACTCTGGGCTCATATTAGGCGGCGGCTCCATTGCCACCAAAGCCAGCAACTGCATCAAATGACTCTGAATCATATCACGTAGTGCGCCTGCGTTATCATAGTACGAGGCGCGACCACCGACACCCAATGTTTCTGAATGTGTGATCTGTATGTGATCGATATTTTCGCGATTCCATAGCGGCTCCAACATTAAATTAGCAAAACGCGCAACCAAAACATTTTGCACGGTTCCTTTCCCCAGGTAATGATCAATACGATAAATTTGGTTTTCTTTTAAATGCTTATCTAGCGACCGCTGTAATGCTTGAGCACTAAGCAAGTCATAACCAAAGGGTTTTTCAATCACTACGCGACGCCAGCCATTTTTCTCATCGAGCAGCTTGGCTTTGCCTAGATGTGCAACAACGCTACCAAAATCAGCCGGACGAATTGACATATAAAAAACAATATTATTGGAATATTCTGGCTTGTCTTTGAACAGTTTAGATAAACTGGAAAACGATTCTGCTGCGCCATAATCACCAAGAAAATAAACCACTCTTTTGAGGAATCTCTTCAATACGGCCTCATCGACATCAGCACCGTACTTATCACGAATCATCGCTTCGACGTTTTTTATCCAGGCCGCTTGTTTCTCATCTTCGCGACCAAAACAAATCACCACCATACCGTCTGGCATACGGTTATTTCGATCAAGCTGGTATAAAGAGGGGAGAAGCTTTAAGCGAGCCAGATTACCCGTTGCGCCAAAGATCACTACAGAGCATGTTCCTTCCATTGTTACTCTCCTTTTAGCTCTTCATCTCATGGCCGCCGAATGCATTACGCATTAGCGACAATAGTCGATTGGCATAACCTTCTGAATCCTGGCTAGCAAAACGCACTTGTAATGCAGCAGTAATTACTGGCGCAGCAACACCTTGCTCAATCGCCTCAATAGCCGTCCAACGGCCTTCACCAGAATCGGTTACCACATCTGATACTTTGTTCAAATCAGGCTCACTCGCTAAGGCTTCAGCGGTCAAGTCAAGCAACCAACTTTGCACCACAGATGAATGACGCCACAGCTCAGTAATTGCCGCCAAATCCAGGTCATAAGCTTGGCGTGCTTTGAGAATCGCCAAACCTTCCGCATAAGCTTGCATCATGCCGTATTCAATACCGTTGTGAACCATCTTGGTAAAGTGACCTGCACCAACCGGCCCAACATGAGACCAGCCACGGTCATCAGCTGGCGCCAATGTTTGTAAAGCAGGTTGCATAATGTCAGCGACCCAATCTTCACCACCAACCATTAAACAATAACCGTTCTTCAAACCCCATATACCGCCTGAGGTTCCCGCATCCATAAAACCGATACCGTGTTCAGCCAGCATAATGCCGTGACGTTCACTATCGTGGAAATTGGAGTTACCACCATCGACAATCACATCACCTTCGCTGAGCAGTGGAATAAGCGCTTGTAGCTGCTGTTCGGTAATTTCGCCAGCGGGTAACATCAACCAAACAACACGGGGCGCCTCTAGCTTGGCAACAGCGTCTGCTACAGAGCTGGCGGCAATCATGCCGTCACTTGCTGCAATGTTCACAACGACCGACTCGTCGCGATCATAGCCAACAACTTCGTGGCCTCCCTGACATAAGCGGCGCACCATATTGCCACCCATCTTGCCTAATCCTATCATTGCTAGCTTCAT
>CAYUKF010000112.1:1218-2792 GCA_964445215.1 uncultured Thiotrichales bacterium | reverse complement strand
AGTCTCAGACACCATACTAAATACGTTGCAATCCGAATACCCATATGCAGACGCCGTTCAACCCAGCGGGCAGCCAAGTGAGTAGACGACTGCCCCTAAAAGTAATGACTATAACCCACATACCCGCATATGCTTAAAACCCTATTTGCCGCCAGTGAAGCGCACCCATTAATCAAAACCGGCGGCCTCGGTGATGTCGCTGGTGCATTGCCATTGGCACTGCAAAAAAGTGGTGCCGATGTCAGGGTAGTATTGCCTGCCTATCGCAAAGTACTGCAACAAGCTGGCCAGCTAGCACTCGTCAGCAACCAAATAGAGACTGTATCACCAACGGTACGCATACTCGAAGGTAGGCTAGCCAACACGAATATAATTTTATGGTTGGTTGATGCCCCCGCATTATTTGATCGCAGTGGCGAACCTTATAGTAATGCCAATGGTGATGACTGGCCCGACAATGCTCTGCGCTATGCTACCTTTAGTAAAGTGATTAACGCCATCGCCAATGATCGCGCTAAACTCAATTGGCGCCCCGACATTGTCCATTGCAACGATTGGCAAACCGGCCTAGTACCGGCGTTACTCTCACTAGAAAAACATCGCCCAGCCTCGGTATTCACCATTCACAATATGGCCTATCAAGGCATTTTTAATTGGCAACAATTCAATCAGCTCGGCCTGCCCAACAGCTTGTGGTCGGTCGACAGCATGGAGTATTACGACCAAATTTCCTTTTTAAAAGGCGGTATCGTCCACAGCGATGTTGTTAACACCGTCAGCCCACGTTATGCCGAAGAAATTTGTACGCCAGAATTTGGTTGCGGCATGGAAGGCATTCTACAACAACGCCGTGATCGTCTTAGCGGCATACTCAATGGCGTCGATTACGAGGTATGGGATCCACGCAAAGACAGTTTAATTTCACGCCAATACGATTACGCCACCTTCCGTTTTAAACGCCAAAACAAAGTCGCATTGCAAAAACAAATGGGGCTTGAAGTCGACCCAACAATACCCATGCTAGGCGTCATCGGGCGCATGGTTGCGCAAAAGGGTATCGATTTAATTATCGATCTATTGCCAAAACTAAGCCGACAAAGAGTACAATTCGTCGGCTTAGGAAACGGCATGAAGGCCTACGAGGAAGAAATTTCTCAGGTTGTGGCACGTAATTCGACAAAATTTGCTTACCATATTGGCTACAATGAGCAGCTTGCGCATCAAATCGAAGCGGCGGCGGATATCTTTTTGATGCCCTCGCGTTTTGAACCTTGCGGCTTAAACCAGATATACAGCCTACGGTATGGCACAGCACCTATCGTCCATAACACTGGCGGGCTTGCAGATACCGTCACTGATGCAACTAAGGCAAACTTGCGCGCGGGGCAAGCCACCGGGTTTGTCTTCGATGAAGTACAATCGGCAGATTTTGAGCGCACCGTTACCCGCGCACTGAATCTGTTTCAACAACCACGAATGTGGAAAAAAATGATCAAGGCAGGTATGGCGCAAAACTACAGCTGGGATATTAGCGCAAATGCCTATATCGATCTGTATCACAAAGCCCTAAAATA
>CAYUKF010000112.1:0-1118 GCA_964445215.1 uncultured Thiotrichales bacterium | reverse complement strand
ATTCGCGCCTTCAGCACCTATTTCAAACTAGTAAACATTGCTGAAGAAGCACACCAACACCGCGAACGTCGCATTCAAGCGAAAAAAGGTGGGCCACTCTGGCATGGGTCGTTTGAATCAACACTCCGTGAATTCAAAGCCAATAGCATAAGTGAAGAAGAGCTGCAGCACTTACTCAATCGCCTGTGCTTCATGCCAGTGATTACTGCACACCCAACGCAGGCCAAACGCCACACCATTATGGAGGCTCTGCGCCGTATTTTTCTCAAAGCTGAAGACCTTTCTGATACCCGTCTAAGTAGAGAACAACGCGCTGAAATAACCACAGAACTGAACACACTCATCGAAATTCTATGGTCAACCGACGAAGTTCGTAGCTTTAAACCAACGGTTGTCGATGAAATAAAAAACGGCTTGTACTATTTTGAAGAAAGTCTGTTTGATGCCGTACCGTTAATCTATCGTTATTTTGAAAAAGGCGTTCGTCGCAGTTATGGCGAAACAGACATTACTGTACCGAGCTTTCTACGCTTTGGTTCCTGGATTGGTGGCGATCGCGACGGCAACCCGTTTGTTAAGCCTGAAACCACCGCAACGGCGGTAAGACTGCATTCGCGCACGATACTGCTGCATTACATCAAACGCATGACAAAACTCAGGCGTGTCTTGACGCATTCTAGCGACCTGGCACAACCTAGTGACGCCTTTGCTGCCAGCCTGGCAAAGGACGAGGTTCTCGCCCAGAGGGTGTTGAAAGAACGCGCCGACCGCTTCCGTAACGAACCCTATCGTCGCAAGCTCTACTTCATGAGTTACAAGCTTGAAGGTAACTTGATTGATATTAAGAGCAAGCTGGAAAACAAATCTGCCTACTCAATTGCCGCCTATAAAGATGAAGCAGAATTTCTCGAAGAATTAAAAATCATCCACGCATCTTTGCATAGCCATAATGCAGGCAAGATCGCTGACGCAGACCTAAAAGACTTAATACGTTTGGTGGAAACCTTTGGTTTCTACCTTATGCACCTGGATCTACGCCAAGAGTCTACGCGCCACAGCGAGGCTGTTATAGAATTACTAAAAACAAAAAACATCGACTATAAAGCACTGTCAAATGA
>CAYUKF010000111.1:4440-6121 GCA_964445215.1 uncultured Thiotrichales bacterium | reverse complement strand
CGAGTATGCGAGTGTATTGAGCCTGTAGTAACAGGGCTTGGTTACGAGTTTGTCGGGGCTGAGTATGTGGCTGAATCAGGTCAGCGTGTGCTACGAGTCTATATTGATACTGCAAACGGAATAAATGTTGACGATTGTGCCAAGGTTAGTCACCAGATTAGTGGTGTTTTGGATGTTGAAGACCCAATTCGTGAAGTGTATACGCTGGAAGTGTCATCGCCAGGTATGAACCGGCCATTGTTTGTGCCGTCACAGTTTGAGTGTTTTGTTGGTAAGATCATACGTTTAAAGCTTAGTGTTGCTGTGCTTGGGCGTAAGAACTTTACGGGTGAGTTGGCAGAAACTAGTGAAACAGGCGTTGTCGTTAATGTTGACGGGGAAGCCTATGACATCGATTGGCCGATGATTAATGAGGCACGTTTGGTGGCCCAGCTTTAAATAGCTGCAATGCTATGATTTAAATTACGTTAATAGGTTCTAAGGTGATAAACAAAGAGATTTTGCTGGTTGTCGATTCCGTCTCTAATGAGCGCGGGGTTAGTAAGGAGGTCATTTTTGAGGCCATCGAGTTAGCTTTAGCGGCTGCGACAAAAAAACGCAATCGTCTGGATATCGATGTACGTGTTGCTATTGATCGTGCAACAGGTGATTACGAGACTTTTCGCCGTTGGTTAGCGGTCGATGATGAGCAAGCTGAGCTTGAATTGCCGGAGCGGCAGATTCGCCTGGCTGATGCGCGCAAACAAGATTCTTCTATTGACGTTGATGGCTATATTGAAGAGCCAATGGACTCCGTTGAGTTTGGCCGTATTGCGGCGCAAGCTGCCAAGCAAGTTATTGTGCAAAAAGTACGCGAAGCAGAGCGTGCCCAAGTGCTTGAGGCGTATAAAGACCGTGTCGGTGAACTACTTACTGGTGTAGTCAAACGTCTTGATCGTGGCAATGTTATTGTCGATTTAGGGGGTAATGCCGAAGCGGTAATTTTGCGAGAAGATCTCATTCCACGTGAAGCCGTTCGTACGGGTGATCGTATTCGCGGTTATTTAAAAGATGTTCGGGCTGAAGTACGCGGACCACAATTATTTATGAGTCGCGTTGCAGCAGAAATGCTGATTGAATTATTTAAGCTTGAAGTGCCCGAAGTTGGAGAAGAGCTGATAGAGATTATTGGTGCAGCACGCGACCCAGGTTCACGTGCCAAAATTGCTGTGCGTTCACACGATTCGCGAATTGATCCGATTGGTGCTTGTGTCGGTATGCGTGGATCACGTGTGCAAGCCGTGTCCAATGAGCTGGCAGGTGAGCGCGTTGATATTATTTTATTTGATGAGAGTCCTGCGCAGTTTATTATTAATGCGATGGCGCCAGCAGAGGTTGTCTCTATTATCGTTGACGAAGATGCAAATAGCGTTGATATTGCGGTAAGTGAAGTCAACCTATCCCAAGCTATTGGTCGCGGCGGTCAAAATGTTCGGTTAGCGAGTCAATTGACGGGCTGGGAACTTAACGTCATGAATGAGACTGATGCTCAACTTAAAGGTGAGGCCGAGGCCGAGGTGACGCAAGCAATGTTTGCCGAGCAACTAAATGTTGATGAAGATGTGGCTATGATTCTGGTGCAAGAAGGTTTCACTACATTGGATGAGATTGCTTATGTGCCTGAGTCTGAGATGGCAGCAAT
>CAYUKF010000111.1:0-4340 GCA_964445215.1 uncultured Thiotrichales bacterium | reverse complement strand
GCACTGATTATGACTGCGCGTGCGCCGTGGTTTGCTGAGGAGGAAACACAGCAGCCATGACTGATGTAACTGTAAAAGAATTTGCTGATGTTGTTGGGATTCCCATCGATCGCTTGCTATCGCAATTAAGTAGTGCCGGTATAAAGACCGAAAAAGCGGATGACAAAATCACTGACAAAGAAAAAACAGCTTTATTGACTTATTTGCGTGGTTTACATGGTGCCAAGAGTCAAGCTGAAGCTGGCCCTAGTCGTATTACATTGAAACGTAAAGCTGTCAGTGAAATTCGCCAGCCTGTTATCGCGCCTCGCACCTCTGCGGGTGGCCGTGCCACACAAAACCGTAGTAGAACGATTAATGTAGAAGTACGTAAAAAACGTACTTATGTTAAACGTGAGGAAGTGTTGGCAGAAGAAGAAGAGCGCCTTAAGTCTCTAAAAGAAGAACGTCAACGCGAGCTTGAAAAAACTGCGCCACCACCACCGATTGTAGAGAAAGAGCCTGAAGTAACGCCGAAGCCGGAAATTAAAGAGCTTGTTGTGGAAGCTTCTACTATCAAGCAACCAGAGCCGGCCATGCCTGTGGCCGCACCGGCAGCGACAGATAAAAAAGAGCGTAAAGATAAAAAACGCAGCAATAAACCTTCTGGTCGTGCTGGCAAACGTGGCGAAAAAGAACTGCATATCGCTTCAAATAAAACGGCGCGTAAGCGTAAACCGATACGTAAAGCGCGCCGCAGTGGTGCTATTTCTACGGGCGATACACAGCATGGTTTTGCTATGCCAACGGCGCCTATCACGCGTGAAGTCACTATTCCTGAAACCATTACCGTGTCTGATTTGGCTCAAGGTATGGCGGTTAAGGCTGCCGAGGTTATTAAGTACTTGATGAGCATGGGTACGATGGCCACCATTAACCAGGTGTTGGATCAAGAAACAGCAGCAGTCGTTGTTGAGGATATGGGGCATACCCCTAAAATGCTCAACGAGACTAAGCATGAAGAGTCTGTGCTGGCTGTTGAAGACAATGGCGTTGAGAAAAAACCACGCGCACCCGTGGTTACGATTATGGGTCATGTTGACCATGGTAAGACCTCATTACTTGATTATATTCGTCGCAGTAAGGTTGCTGCGGGTGAAGCAGGCGGAATTACCCAGCATATTGGTGCTTACCGTGTAAAGACGGATAAAGGCATGGTTGCCTTTCTTGATACACCAGGGCATGCGGCGTTTACTGCCATGCGTGCCCGTGGTGCGCAAGCGACTGATATTGTTATTTTGGTTGTTGCTGCTGATGATGGTGTAATGCCACAGACGATTGAAGCGATCCAGCATGCTAAAGCAGCTGATGTGACAATGATTGTTGCCATTAATAAAATGGATAAAGATGATGCTGATCCAGATCGTGTTAAACAAGAATTAGGTTCCCACGAAGTTATTCCAGAAGATTGGGGTGGCGATGTGATGTTCGTTAATGTTTCGGCTAAAACGGGTGATGGTGTCGATGCCTTGCTTGATGCAATACTGTTGCAGGCGGAATTAATGGAGCTTACCGCAGCAGTAGATCAACGCGCTAGCGGTGTCGTTATTGAGTCAGCATTGGACCGTGGCCGTGGTCCCGTTGCTACCATCTTAGTGCAAAGTGGCACTTTAAAGAAAGGCGATATTCTGCTTTGTGGTAACGAGCACGGTTCTGTTCGTGTCATGTATGACGAGGAGGGGCGAGAAGTTAATTTTGCTGGCCCTTCTACCCCTGTTGCTGTGCTGGGTTTATCAGGTACACCCAATGCCGGTGATGATGCAATATCCGTTGCAGAAGAACGTGTTGCACGTGATATTGCCGAATCACGGCAGACTAAAAGCCGCGACCTTAAATTGGCCAAACAACATGCTGCACGTCTGGATGATGTATTTAATAGCATGGGCAAGGAAGAAGTTGGCATTCTCAATATCTTATTTAAAGCTGATGTGCAGGGTTCGGTTGAGGCACTGAAAGATTCTTTGAATAAGCTTTCTACTGATGAAGTTCAGGTTAAGATCATTGCCAGTGGTGTTGGTGGTATTAATGAATCTGATATTAATTTGGCTTTAGCTTCTGAAGCCGTTGTCATTGGTTTTAACGTACGTGCCGATGCGACAGCGAGACGTTTATGCCAGGAAGCATCAATGGAGTTGAAATATTACAGTGTCATTTACGAGGTTATTGATGATGTTAAGGCCGCCTTATCTGGCATGCTTTCACCAGAAATACGTGAAGAAATCATTGGTTTAGCGCAGGTACGTGATGTGTTTAAGTCGCCGAAATTTGGTGCCATCGCCGGTTGTATGGTAATTGAAGGTAACGTTAAACGTAGTAGCCCCATTCGCGTACTACGTGACAACGTTGTTATCTATGAAGGCGAACTTGAGTCACTACGCCGTTTTAAAGACGATACTAACGAAGTAAAAAATGGTATGGAATGCGGTATCGGTGTTAAAAACTACAGCGATGTTAAAGTGGGCGATCAAATTGAAGTCTTTGAGCGTATCTCAGTACAGCGCACACTTTAATCATTTAGATATTGAGTGAAAGATTTTAACCGCAGCGATCGTGTCGCCGAACAACTTAAGCGTGAGTTAGCAAACCTGATTCGCAATGAGAGCCGCGACCCACGTTTTACTTCTTTTACTATTACTGCAGTACATGTGACACGTGACTTGTCACAGGGCAAGATTTATCTGACTAGCGTTAATGGTGAAGATAAAAGTGCTGATGCAGTCAAAGCTATTAACAAAGCGGCTAACTACTTTAAGCATGAGCTAAAATCACGTTTGTTGTTGCGAGTGATTCCCCAACTGCATTTTGTTTATGACGAATCCATAGAGCGAGCATCGCACATCACCACCTTGATCGAAAAAACAGTGGCTGATGATGAGACAAAGGCGCAACCTGAAGACAGACCCAAACCAAATAACGACCCAGAATAATTCTCGTTCTATGGCTAAACCATTACGTCGCGCAGTCCATGGCATTTTATTACTGGACAAGCCAAAAGGTATTAGCTCTAATGCCGCACTGCAAAAAGCCAAACGCTTATTTAATGCGCGTAAGGCAGGCCACACAGGCAGCCTCGATCCCATGGCAACGGGCATGTTACCGATTTGTTTTGGTGAGGCGACCAAGGTCTGCCAATATCTGATTGACTGCGACAAGCGTTATCGCGCATCGATGCGTTTAGGCATCACCACTAATACGGGTGACGCCGAAGGTAAGGTGTTGAACGAAACAGCGGTTAAAGCGCTGGACCAGGCGCAAATTGAACAAGTGTTAGCTGATTTTAGAGGCGATATTGAACAGATCCCGCCCATGTTCTCAGCCTTAAAACACCAAGGACAACGGCTATATAAGTTGGCAGCAAAAGGCATCGAAGTCGAAAGGGCACCTAGATCTGTAACAATTCATCAACTCGATTTTTGTGCTTATCACGACAATATTATCGATATTGATGCCCATTGCTCAAAAGGTACCTATATCCGTACCTTGGCTGAAGATATCGGCCAGCAATTGGGATGTGGTGCACACTTGGTTGCGTTACGTCGTTATGCTGTGGGAAATTACACCGGTAAAACGCTTACTACGTTTGCTGAACTGGAATCGCTGCAGCAAGAGGGTAACTATGTTCAGCTCGATAGCCAATTATTGCCATTAGACAGTGGGTTAAGCTATCTGCCACGCCTAGACTTAAGTGATTGTGACGCACAAAAGCTGCGTAATGGTCTGCGTCTTGAGCTTGAAGACCAACTCAAAGATGGGTTCAGTGGAAAATTGATGCGTTTATACAGCCCTGGCGAAGGCTTTTTTGGTCTTGGCGAGAAACGACCCGATGGCCAGCTGGCATCACGACGTATTTTCCATTTTCCCGTTTAAAATCCTTGTTTTACACACGCCTGGCGGGTAAAATAACGCCGCAAAAGAATCGTTCTATTATATTTTTGGAGTGTATTGGCTACTATGTCATTGAGTGCTGCTGTAAAAGCTGAAGTTATCAAAGATTATCAACGTGAAGCAAGTGATACCGGCTCGCCGGAAGTCCAGGTTGCTTTATTATCAACGCGTATCAAGCAATTAACCGATCATTTTAAAACCCACGTACATGATCATCATTCACGTCGTGGTTTGTTAAAAATGGTCAGCCAGCGTCGTAAACTGTTGGATTACCTTAAGATGGAAGATATCACTCGCTATCGCGATTTGATCAAGCGTCTCGGTTTACGCAAATAGCGCGGCGGTGCCGTTAATTTATAAGCCCAATATTGACCACCATCTTATCCATGGTGGTCTTTTCGTTTCTAAGTCTGCAT
>CAYUKF010000110.1:0-6122 GCA_964445215.1 uncultured Thiotrichales bacterium | reverse complement strand
AGTTATCTTTTATCTGGCGCGCAGCAGGAGAGACGATCTTGAAAGACATAGTCAATCTTTGGAAACGTGGCGGCACTAATGTCGAAGAATTTGATTTTATTCGCATTAGTCTGGCGTCTCCGGAAAAAATCCGTTCATGGTCTTTTGGCGAAGTTAAAAAGCCAGAAACCATTAATTATCGTACTTTTAAGCCAGAGCGTGATGGCTTGTTTTGCGCTAAGATTTTTGGTCCAACAAAAGACTATGAGTGTCTGTGTGGCAAATACAAACGCCTCAAACATCGTGGTGTAATTTGTGAAAAATGTGGCGTTGAAGTCACCTTGACCAAGGTGCGCCGTGAACGCATGGCGCATATTGATCTTGCCAGCCCGGTTGCACACATTTGGTTTCTTAAGTCGCTGCCTTCACGTTTAGGTTTGTTACTTGATATGACGCTACGTGATATCGAACGCGTACTGTATTTTGAAGGCTATGTTGTGATTGACTCGGCTGTCGCCGAGCTTGAGCCGGGTCAGCTTTTATCAGAAGAAGCCTATCTCGATGCGATCGAAGAGTATGGTGATGAGTTTGATGCGCGCATGGGTGCCGAAGCGATCCATGACCTAATTAAAAAGATAGACCTCGCTGCGGCGATTGAACAGATCCGTGAGGATATGGGCAATACCAATTCTGAAACGAAGCTTAAGAAACTGACTAAGCGTTTAAAGCTGCTTGAAGCATTTATACTCTCTGATAACAAACCTGAGTGGATGATTCTTAAGGTGTTGCCAGTATTGCCACCTGAGTTGCGCCCGCTGGTGCCGCTCGATGGTGGTCGTTTTGCGACCTCTGATTTGAACGATCTTTATCGTCGTGTTATTAACCGCAATAATCGTCTACGCCGTTTGTTGGATCTCAACGCGCCGGACATCATTGTGCGCAACGAAAAACGTATGTTGCAGGAATCTGTCGACGCTTTGCTTGATAATGGTCGTCGTGGTCGTGCGATTACCGGATCGAACAAACGCCCATTAAAGTCGCTTGCTGACATGATTAAAGGTAAGCAAGGTCGTTTTCGTCAGAACCTGCTGGGTAAGCGTGTCGATTACTCCGGTCGTTCCGTTATTGTGGTTGGTCCGACACTGAAGTTACACCAGTGCGGCCTGCCCAAGAAAATGGCCCTGGAATTATTCAAGCCGTTCATTTTTTCCAAGTTAGAGCGACGTGGTCTTGCGACTACCATTAAAGCGGCTAAGAAGCTGGTTGAGCGTGAGGGAGCCGAAGTCTGGGATATTCTCGAAGATGTAATTCGTGAGCACCCGGTGATGCTAAACCGTGCGCCAACACTTCATAGATTAGGTATACAGGCATTCGAGCCAGTGCTTATCGAAGGTAAAGCCATTCAGTTACACCCCTTAGTCTGTACGGCTTTTAACGCTGACTTTGATGGCGACCAAATGGCGGTTCACGTACCGCTATCACTGGAAGCACAGCTTGAAGCGCGGGCATTGATGATGGCAACCAATAATGTGTTGTCACCGGCTAATGGTGAGCCAATTATTGTGCCGACACAAGATGTGGTATTGGGTTTGTACTACATGACCCGTGAACGCATTAATGCCAAGGGCGAAGGCCGTGCTTTTTCTAGTATTGCAGAAGTAGAGCGCGCCTATAATGCTGGCGTCGTTGCGCTACATGCGCGTATTAAAGTACGTATCAACGAAGTTGAGCAGATGGAAGACGGTGAGCGTATAGCACGCACACATCGTGTCGATACCACGGTTGGGCGCTGTATGTTGTTTGACATTGTGCCTGAAGGCTTGCCGTTTGAGGCCATTAATAGAGATATGAACAAGCGCGCGGTTTCAACCTTGATTAATGCGGCTTATCGCCGCCTTGGTTTGAAAGATTGCGTGGTTTTCGCAGACCGTTTGATGTACATGGGTTTTAAGCAGTCAACCCGTGCCGGTGTTTCCATCGGTATTGACGATATGATTATTCCTGATTCAAAAGCACCTATTCTTGCTAAAGCAGAAGCTGCGGTGAAAGAGATTGAGGGGCAATATATTTCTGGTCTTGTTACTAACGGTGAGCGTTATAACAAGGTTGTCGATATCTGGTCGCATACCAATGATGAGATTGCTAATGCAATGATGAGCCAGCTTGATAGCGAAGAAGTTGTCAATGCTGAAGGTAAGACAGTTAAGCAGCCTTCATTTAACTCAATCTTCATGATGGCTGACTCAGGTGCACGTGGTAGTCAGGCGCAGATTCGCCAGCTTGCGGGTATGCGTGGTCTGATGGCCAAGCCCGATGGCTCTATTATTGAAACGCCCATTACAGCCAACTTTAAAGAAGGTTTAAACGTTCTTCAGTACTTTATTTCCACCCATGGTGCACGTAAAGGCCTAGCCGATACCGCACTTAAAACCGCTAACTCGGGTTATCTGACTCGCCGCCTGGTTGATGTTGCTCAGGATTTGGTGGTGACAGGTGAAGATTGTGGCACCAGCGAAGGCTTGTTAATGCAACCCTTGATTGAAGGTGGCGATGTGGTGGAGCCATTACGTGAACGCGTATTGGGTCGTGTTGTCGTAAGAGACGTTATGCTGCCAGGGGGGAGTAAAGAAATTGCTGTTGAGGCTGGTGTACTGCTTGATGAGCAGTGGGTAGAGCGCCTTGAAGAAATGAGTGTGGATCAAATATGGGTACGTTCACCGATTACCTGTGAATCACGTCATGGTGTTTGCGCAGCGTGTTATGGTCGCGACCTGGCTCGTGGTCACCGTGTTAACCAAGGTGAGGCAGTGGGTGTTATTGCCGCACAAAGTATTGGTGAGCCTGGCACCCAGTTGACCATGCGTACCTTCCATATTGGTGGTGCAGCATCACGGTCAGCTGCGGCTGACAGTGTTGAAGTGAAATCATCTGGTACCTTGCGGCTGCATAATGTCAAGTTGGTATCACATGTAAGTGGCAACAGTGTTGCCGTGTCACGTTCTGGTGAGCTGACCTTGCTAGATGGCGCAGGACGTGAACGTGAGCGTTATAAGATTCCTTATGGCGCAGTGTTAAGTGTGAAGGATGGTGATCAGGTAACAGCGGGTCAAATCGTTGCTAACTGGGATCCTCATACTCACCCTGTTATTTCAGAAGTGTCAGGGCGGGCGAAGTTTATCGATTTTGTTGAAGATGTTAGTGTTCAAACCCAGCTTGATGAGGTAACGGGGTTGTCTAGTATTGTTGCCCTGGATCCGAAGGCGCGAGCGGGTTTAGCGACGAAAGATATACGTCCGATCATTAAGCTGTTAGACGGTGATGGTGAAGAGCTATGTATTCCTGGCACTGAGATTGCTGCGCAATATCCACTACCTTCTGATGCTATCGTGAATTTGAAGGATGGCGCTAAAATTGGTGTCGGTGACGTTATCGCTAGGTTGCCACAGGAATCATCCAAGACTCGTGATATCACCGGTGGCCTGCCTCGTGTTGCAGATTTATTTGAAGCACGCAAGCCAAAAGAGCCTTCAATTCTTGCAGAAATTACCGGTACAGTTAGTTATGGTAAGGAAACCAAGGGTAAGCAGCGGCTCGTTATTACCGGTGCAGAGGGTGAGCACTACGAAGAATTGATTCCAAAATGGCGTCAGCTCAATGTGTTTGAAGGTGAGCATGTAGAAAGAGGTGAAACCATTGCCGATGGGCCGCCTAACCCGCATGACATTTTGCGTCTATTAGGCGTAACGGTTTTGGCTAACTACATTAGTAATGAAGTACAGGAGGTTTATCGACTGCAGGGCGTCAAGATCAATGATAAGCATATTGAGGTCATTGTGCGCCAGATGTTGCGCAAGTCTGAGATCACCGGTAGTGGAGATTCTCGCTTCCTCAAGGGCGAGCAGTTAGACCGTGGCCGCATTCTCGAAGAAAACGATAAAGTGGTCGAGCAGGATAAAATGCCTGCGACCCATGTGCCAATTTTGCTGGGTATTACCAAAGCATCGCTGGCAACTGAGTCCTTTATTTCGGCGGCATCGTTCCAAGAGACGACGCGAGTGCTGACTGAGGCGGCGGTTAATGGTAAGCGCGATAGCCTGCGTGGCTTGAAAGAAAACGTCATTGTTGGTCGTTTGATTCCTGCTGGTACTGGCCTTACTTATCACCAGGCTCGTCGCAAGGCGAAGCTTGCGGCACCGGTGGTGGAAATTGACGAGGTTGCTGCCAGCGCTAGCGAAGTAGAGGCTGCTTTGAAAGAGGAGCTTAACGCCGCTACGAACATTACTAGCAACGCTTAACTAGTGCCAAAACCTAGGGAAGCGCTGAATAAGTCTGGTTGAATTTAGGCTGAGATATCGTGCGCTAATTTGTTTCGAAGTGAGCGGCAATAGTGACTCTATTGCTGCATACTCCCACGCTTTCTCGAGCGCAGGCTCTTGAGGTGCTGCGATCTTCGAGATGAATTGGGGCGATTCTAGTTAGCATAAAAACAATGATGATTTGTTCAGAGCTTTTTTGGGCATCCAGCCTCCCAATTTCTAAATAGAACGGTGGGGTTTGGTGTTTTTTTATGGCCGAGGAGCAATTATCGATCGTTTATAGCCTGGGCTAGTAAGATTATGCATAAAATGGTGAAAAACCTTGACACTTTTGGGGCGCGCCACTAGAATTCGTCGGCTATCGCGGGGGCCAATATACGCTGACCCGTGGCACACAGTAAAGAATTCCCAAATGACCCATTGGCTCACGCCAATGGGTCATTTTCATGGGTTGCTAGAAATTGGAGATTCGCCTCAATGGCAACAATAAATCAGTTGGTTCGTAAGCCACGTAAACGGCAGAAGGTGAAGAGTAATGTGCCAGCATTGCAGGCTTGCCCGCAGCGTCGTGGTGTGTGTACTCGTGTTTATACGACAACACCTAAAAAGCCTAACTCGGCTTTGCGTAAAGTGGCGCGTGTTCGTCTAACCAATGGCTTTGAGGTGACGAGTTATATTGGTGGTGAAGGCCATAACTTGCAGGAGCACTCGGTGGTTTTAATCCGTGGTGGTCGTGTCAAGGATTTGCCTGGTGTGCGCTATCACACAGTGCGCGGCAGCCTCGACACTTCTGGTGTTGCAGACCGCCGTCAGGGTCGATCCAAATATGGTACTAAGCGCCCCAAAAGTTAAAACGGGGCTGAAACGTTTAACGAAGTATTAGGGGGCGTTCTCAATCAATAAGGCCGCCCTGTTGCACCTTCAATGACGCCAGGCGCCCCGCAGGAAGTGCCCTTGGGGTGGCAAGGCGAGAGGAGAGAGATTTGGTGGTTCCAAATGAACGACGAACAACGCAGCATGGCGTCATTGAAGGTGCAACCCGAAGGGCTGAGCCTGTTTTTCTGCCCAGCGGCGTTATCACTCGCTTATGTAGAACCACTACACTACGCTTATTCTGCCTTGCTGGGCAAAAAAACAGGCTCAGCAGGACGGCCTTATTGATTGAGAACGCCTCCCAGGAAGACTATGCCTAGAAGAAGAGTAATTGCAAAACGCGAGATCTTGCCAGATCCTAAATATGGCAACAGCACACTAGCTAAATTCATCAATGTATTGATGAAGGGTGGTAAGAAATCAGTTGCCGAGCGTATCGTATATGGTGCCTTGGATGAGCTGATTAGCCGTGGCAAGGGTGAGGCGTTGGATGTGTTCGATGCGGCGCTTGATAATATTCGCCCAGCGGTTGAAGTGAAGTCGCGTCGTGTCGGTGGTGCAACCTACCAGGTGCCTATCGAAGTGCGCGCCGATAGGCGTACTGCATTGGCAATGCGTTGGTTGGCGGAAGCCGCACGTAAGCGTAGTGAAAAATCTATGGCGCTACGCTTGGCTGGCGAGATGCAGGATGCGGCAGAAAATCGTGGCTCTGCAGTGAAAAAACGTGAAGATACACATCGTATGGCGGAAGCTAATAAAGCGTTTTCGCATTTCCGTTTTTAAGAATTTTCATTGATTATTTAGTTAGGTATAGTAGGACAAACAAGTGGCACGTAAAACACCTATTGATCGTTATCGTAATGTTGGGATTATGGCGCATATTGATGCCGGTAAGACCACAACGACTGAGCGCGTGCTGTTTTATACCGGTGTTTCTCACAAGATTGGTGAGGT
>CAYUKF010000109.1:4277-6163 GCA_964445215.1 uncultured Thiotrichales bacterium | reverse complement strand
TAGTCATTATGTCCGTTGACTTGGCTATAGCCAAGTGTTTTTAATTTATCGATAAGTTTTTCTTGTTGTTCACAGCCATGTTCGAGCAGCAAATAACCTTTTGGTTTTAAATGGTGTTTTGCGTGCTCGGCGATATGAAATAAATCGGCATAACCATTATTTTCTGCGCTTAAGGCAGCTGCCGGCTCAAAGCGTACGTCGCCTTGTTGTAGGTGCTTGTCGTTTGCTGCGATATAAGGTGGGTTGCTAACGATCAAATCATATTGCTGCTGTTGTAGATTTTCAAACCAATCACTGTGCAGAAATGTAACGTTGCTGATATTGTGTTGCTGCGCGTTGTGTTGGGCGATAGCCAACGCATTGTTGGATGTGTCGCAGGCATCGATATGGCTGTTGCTGCGCTCAACGGCAAGGGCCAGCGCGATGGCGCCGCTACCAGTGCCAAGGTCGGCAATACGACAGACCTGTTCTTTGTCAATATATTGCAGTGCTAATTCAACTAATAACTCGGTTTCGGGTCGTGGAATGAGAGTGTGTTGGTTAACGGCGAGTTCAAGCGACCAAAACTCGCGTTTGCCGACGATGTATGCAAGTGGCTCCCCTCGTTCACGACGTAGTATGAATTTCTCGCAGCTGTCTAAGGTTTTGGTATTTAGTGTGTCATCATTGCGCGTAAAAAGCTGTGTGCGTGATAAGCCAAATGAATGGCAAAGCAATAATTCGGCATCGAGGCGCGGGCTATCCGAAACTGTTTGTAGACGTTGTGTTGTGTTGTCTAATACGTGAGTAATGGTTGCCATAATTTTTTAGGTTTCGTCAGAAATGGCGGCGAGTTGATCGGCCTGGTGTTCTTTAATCAATTCATCAATGACCATATCGGCATTGCCTTGCATCATGTCTTCTAACTTGTATAAGGTCAGATTGATGCGATGGTCGGTCACGCGGCCTTGTGGGAAATTATAGGTACGTATGCGCCCCGAACGGTCGCCACTACCAACCAATTGACGCCGCGTATCGGCTTCGGCTTTGGCTTTCTTTTCTTCCTCAGCAGCAAGCAGGCGCGCTTTTAAGACGGACATGGCGCGGGCACGGTTTTTGTGTTGTGAGCGCTCGTCCTGGCATTCGACGACCACGCCGGTGGGTAGATGCGTGAGGCGTACTGCTGAATCGGTTTTGTTAACGTGCTGCCCCCCCGCACCGGATGCGCGATAAGTATCGACCTTAAGGTCGGCAGGGTTAATGTCGATCTCTTCAATTTCATCCGCTTCTGGCATGACGGCAACGGTGCAGGCAGAGGTATGAATACGACCTTGTGATTCGGTTTCGGGCACACGCTGTACACGATGGCCGCCGGATTCAAATTTTAATCGTGAATAAGCGCCTTGCCCGACCAGTCGCATAATGACTTCTTTAAAGCCGCCATGTTCACCAGCATTACTGCTAATAACTTCTGTTTGCCAGCCTTTGTTTTCTGCATAACGTGAATACATGCGAAATAAATCACCGGCAAAAATGGCTGCTTCGTCACCGCCTGTGCCAGCACGCACTTCTAAAAAGATATTACTATCATCGTGAGGGTCGGTGGGCAATAAGAGCCGTTGTAATTCTTGTTCGAGTTGTTGACGACGTGTTTCGCCATCACTAAGTTCATCTTTGGCCATCTCACGAACGTCGAGATCGCTGTCTTTCATCATCTCTTTGGCGCTGTCGATATCTTCAATCGTCTTTTGATGATTGTTAAAACACCGTACGATGGGGTCGAGCTTCGAATATTCTTGCGACAGACTGCGAAAACGGTTTTGATCGCTCATGATGTCCGGCTCGGAGAGCAGTGCGCTGATTTCTTCCAGGCGTTCGCTTATATTTTCGAGCTTGGCAATGATGCT
>CAYUKF010000109.1:2857-4177 GCA_964445215.1 uncultured Thiotrichales bacterium | reverse complement strand
ATGACGTTATTGCGGCCTTCGTAGCTGGCTTTTTTCATTTGCAAGCTGGGTTGATGAATGAGTTTATTGGTGAGGTTATAAGCAAAACGTTTTAATACCTCATTTGCATTCGCCCCGCGTTCTATAAGCTGCAAGGCTTTTTGTAATTCATCATCACGTAGTTGTTCAGCACTTTGTCGATAGGCGCCAATGGTGAGCCCAGCATCAAGTGATTGTAGCCAGCCGTTAAAGTGTGTGACTTGCGCTTCGATGATTTCTTCGGCCTGTTCAGCAGCTTGTTGGCGTGAGCGTAGCCCTTCGTTAATGATTTCTTGCAAGTCGTCGACGCTGTAGAGATAAACATCATCCAGCTTGCTGACCTCGGGCTCGATATCGCGTGGTACGGCAATATCAACCATCAGCATGGGTTTATGTTTGCGTTGTTTTAAGGCACGTTCAACAGCACCTTTGCCGAGTATGGGTAACTGGCTGGCGGTTGATGAGATGACTATGTCGGCATACTGTAGTTGGCCTGGCATTTCGGCCAATGCCACGGCTTTGCCGCCAAGCTCACTAGCGAGTTTCTGCGCGCGCTCAACGGTACGGTTGGCAATAATCAGTTTGCCCATACCCGCTGCGCGTAAGTGTCGGGCAGTTAGCTCAATGGTTTCACCCGCGCCAATGAGTAGCGCCGTATGTTTTTCAAAATCACTAAAAATTTGTTTAGCGAGGCTGACTGCAGCAAAGGCAACAGAGACAGGGCTTGAGCCAATTGCGGTATCGGTGCGTACTTGTTTGGCGACAGAAAAAACATGCTGATAAACACCGTTAAGCATTCGCCCGACGGTGCCTGCTTGTTTGGCATTGCTGTAGGCATCTTTCACTTGGCCTAGAATTTGTGGCTCACCCAAGACCATGGAATCAAGTCCGCTAGCAACGCGCATTAAGTGGCGTACAGCATTTTGTTCTGGCAAGACGTAAATATAGGGTTCGACTTCTTCCCGGGTCAGGCCATGATAGTGACGAAACCAGTTGAGGATGTGCTCGCTGTCATTAGGTGCGGCCGAGCAAAGCAATTCGGTTCGATTGCAGGTCGACAGTATGCTGGCTTCACTGGCAGGCGTTTTGCCGATGAGCTCACGTAAGGCATCGAGCAATCGCTCGGGCGCGAATGCCACACGCTCACGCACTGCAAGCGGTGCGGTCTTGTGGTTTATTCCGATAGCAATTAATGGCGTCAAGGCGATTACCGAGCAGGTGGGTGCTAGGGAGCCCCTGATTAAGTCATGAACGAAAATCTTGAGTCCAAAATGTCCAACTTCTTCGTTGTGAATCTTCGTA
>CAYUKF010000109.1:0-2757 GCA_964445215.1 uncultured Thiotrichales bacterium | reverse complement strand
CGTAATAGCTGGCTATTGCGTACGATTCACGCCTCGAATTTGAACATTTTGGCTCCCAACCTTTCTCGCCCAGACTTAATCAGAGGCTCCCCAGTGTGTCTATTGGTGCAATAAAGCAAGTAATTATAGCAAACTGAGGGTATTACAAGCGATGGTTTTGCCGTAAGACGGAGCAAACTGCCGCCAGTGTTGATAATTGGTATGGCTCATCCTAGTATTTCAGCAAGTTCATATTGATGGAGTGCTAGCAGGAGGTGTCACAGGTGCTATTGTGTAGCGCATGACTCAAAGATCAAAAAGCCATCATTTTGGCAGCATAATACGGGAATCCAGTTTGATTTTTATTGCCAATTTTTAGGCATTTTCGTTGTTTTTTCTCAAGCTTATGCCAATTTTATGTCGCGATAGGGAAAAAAGTGCCGTTTTGCCAGTAAAACAAGTGTAATTGCAAAGCAACACGAGGGCTAATGATTTGGCTGTATACAGCCAAATTGTTTTTGATATGGATTCGAAGCAGGTCTTGTTAGAGATATCCTCTGGATAGAGCAAAAGACAGTGACGAGTGCGTTGAGCCTCTTTTTAGTGGCGCAATCACGCTATCATGAAGCAGAAAAACATGCCAAGCCTGTGTCCAAACTGCGATTTGAGGCACGACAGTGGCGGGTTGCCTATGCTGAAGTGTTGCCGCATGAGGTGAGAAAATAACAGCAGAGCAAGTTTGGGCATAAGGCTTGCTAGCTACCTTAAGGAGCCTGATTTATTCTGGACGAAGTAGATTAGACTCCTTAATCTAAAGCAAGTTGATACACACACGATAACCGGCCGCTATCCCGGAGAAGGAGTAGGGTATACATGTCGGATTGGGTGCCGAGAATCGGCGCACGGAGGCCAAATGCCAGAATTGAGACAATTGCGATGTTTAGGAGCGCTGCGAGGCGCTGCCGCTACAGTGTTAGTGCTGGTCTTATTGCTGACTGTTACACCAGCATGGTCAACTCAACCAGCCAGTTCGACATCTCCTTCACAAGATAATGCCTACGACATATTAGTGGGTTTCCTTGCTTTTGATAACGGCCAGTTTGCTGTTGCAGCAAAACATTTTCTGCGCGTGGTACAAGTCTATCCCGATGTTAAAATTGCTGAATATGCCATGCGTGCAGCACTGTTGGCGGATGATAATGAAACGGCTCTTGCCGCCGGTAGGTTGTGGTCACGGCTTGCTCCCGAGGAGCTGGCAGCCATTGAGTTTCGTGTCCGCGCTTATTCGCGCCTTGCTGCGATAGAGCCTGCTGTTGATGAGTTGGAGCGCTTGCGCCATTTGAGTCTCGGCGATGGCTACCACGGTTATTTACCCTTGTTGCCCTTGTTGTTTAGTGACCCCAGCAACCTTGTCGCCATAAAAATAATGCAACGTTTAGTGCAAAGGCATCAACACGATGTGTATGCGCACTTTGCCATGGCCGATCTTGCCACACGTTTCCATTTGCATGAGCTGTCTCTTAGTGAAAGTCGTTGGGCGCTTGATATCCAGCCTGATTTTAGTCCCGCAGCAGTGCAGCATGCTTCATCGTTGCAGAGTTTAAATAAAAGTGAGCAAGCGGTAGACCACCTTTTTCGTTTCTTGCAAACATTTCCAGCGGATGTGCAAGTACGTACCTATTATGCGCGTTTACTTGCTGGCTTAAATCAGTTAGTAGAGAGCTATGCTCAATATTTAATTTTGACAGAATATGATGGTGATAGTGAGGACACTATTTATTCCTTAGCAAACATGGCCTACAAGCTCGAAGATTACGATGCAGCCTGGCGTTATTTCTTGGAGCTTGTTGTGCGTGGTGAGCGCAGTGAAGAGGCTAAGTTCATGTTGGCTAAAATTGAAGAAAAAAACGGCAACATCGATGCGGCAGTGTCATGGTATCGCTCGGTTGGTGCCAGCCAATTCTTTTTTGATGGCCAGGTGCGCGCGGCGGAGTTATTTGTCGAGCAAGGCCATTTTGATGCCGCGCTTGCGGCAATACGTGAGCTACGAGAATCGAACCCGGTAGGCCATTTAGCAGACGTAATTTTACTTGAAGGCAATGCATTGGTCGCGGCAGGGCGTATTGATAGTGCTTATAAGTTGTATACACGTCATTTCGACGGGCCACCAAGACAGCATACCCAATTACTGTATGCGCGCGCGATGCTGTCTCGTGACAGAGGCGATCACGCCGCGTCCCGTCACGACTTGATGGCAGCACTGGAAATCGATGAAGACCATCATGCTAGCTTGCTTGAGTTGGGCATGGCGATGGTCACGGACAAACTTTATGAGCAGGCTGTGGTTTATTTGCAGCATGCCTTATTGCTGGAGCCTACCGATCCAGCCACCCTAACGAGCTACGGTTGCTTACAATTACGCATGGGTCAGTACATCTTGGCAGTGTCTTATCTTGAGCAGGCAGCACGGCTTGATGATGACCCACTGATCTCAGCTTACCTTGGCGAAGCATTATGGCAAACAGGCAACATGGATCGTGCACGTATGACTTGGCATCAAGGTTTAGCTAACGCGCCTGATAACAAGTTACTCAATACATTAATTCAAGGGGATCGGTTGCCGTAAGTAATGCTGGGGGGTGTTAACAATCATTTTGGCAGTCCTGCCAGCGCGCATTTTTCATCCAGCAAGGCGGAGTGAGTGTGGTGTGGTTGGCGCACCTAAGCGAGCGACAACGCCGCGGGGTGAAAAATGCGCGCTGGCCCTTCGGGTTGCCC
>CAYUKF010000108.1:0-6176 GCA_964445215.1 uncultured Thiotrichales bacterium | reverse complement strand
CATAATCGCCTTTTATGCCCCACGTATAAAGAGCACCAGTAACAAAAAACATAATTGCCACTGGCAAGATAAAGGCCGCTAATAGCGCGTGCGCTTTCATTAGTGTAGAACGATTGAGTATTCCCATTTTAGTTGCCTTGTTTCTTTATCTATGTCTAACAGTTTATCTATGGTGGCCGTGTATCACTTCATTGCTGTTTAACCTTTTTTGTATTCTACGTTCCATTGATAGATTTTCTCTTATTTTCAGTAAATTATCTTTGCGTTGGTTTTATTTATCCTCGGCGATACAGAGCCGCACAGAGCCGCTATGTATTACCGAATGGCTATTGTACACCCAGAAAACTTATAGTTATAGCATACCTAAGATTCTGAATATTCTAGCTTTTTTCAAAGAACTTAATCGCTTAAAACCACATACACAGCTGCTATTGTACACCTCTCATTAATATGTATTAATGCAGAGTATCTTGTCAAAAAAGTTAATTCGTGTAACAAGCAGGTAAACGTCGAAGCGCTATTTTCGGTTCCATTCGTATGTGGCTTCAACTTGGTTGCCATTGCTACGATAGTTCACTGATTTACAAAGAGACTTCACCAGAGCAATGCCACGTCCGGAATAGCCTTGGTTTGATTTTAGGGTATTGAATACTGCGTTATGGTTGAAACCCGATCCGCTGTCTTTAACCTTAATAATAAATTTACCGGATGTTTGGTTGCTGTTGGACTGGTGGTTGAGTTTAATATCTATCTGTCCGTCTTCCAATTTAGCAAGACGCTTCTCGCGTAAACGGTAATATTCGGCAAAGCCTGTCGCATTGGATTTCATGGCTGAATCAACGCCGAGTAGGCCGTGATCAAGTGAGTTAGAAAACAGTTCACTTAAAATTGTAAAGATACGTTCCCGATGGCCTTGTGGCGCTTGTACCCCCATGATCAGATTAAGCAGAAGAGGAACCGGGTTAACAGCCCTGAGTGTATCGGCATTAAGTCGCAAAGACAAATCCCAGGTTGATGGCGCCATTCTGTTTTGACTTTTTGAGTCTTGATCTGCACGCCATGTGTCGTTGATAGCGGTACTTATCTCAGCGATTGAAATATCATCAGACTGATCGCAGCCAGCGGTATACGTTTTTAGGTTGTCTAGCAGGTCACTGAGTGGTGGGTCGCTTAAGGCGGCTTGTGGAAACTGTGAGCACAAATTTTTCATGCCGAATTTTCGATCCCGGCGATTTTTTGCTTCGATTAATCCATCAGAGTAGATATAAATTTTGTTGAATGTGTTGACGGGAATAATCTCTGTCTTGCGTTCAAATTTATCTTCTGGTCGAACCCCTAATGCCTGGTGACTAGATGCTATATGGTGCTCGATATTGCCATCTTTATCTGTAATCAGTATATCTGGCATGCCGCCATTCCAAATGCTGACAGTGGTGCGCTCAAGGTCTAGCTCGACAATACTTGCGGCGCAAAACATACCCGTGGGGAGAATATTGAATAGTCGTCGATTCATTTCGGCAGCTATATCACCAATAGAAAATCCACTTGCTGTCATGGTATAAAAGATATCTGAGGTTGGCATGGCACCAATCGCTGCGGACAGACCGTGACCCGTAAAGTCACCTAACATGATATGCATGCCACCAGAAGGGGTGTGTGCACAGAGTAAAATATCACCACTAAACAGTGACATGGGCGACAAAGAATAGTTAATGCTAGCATGACTAAGGTCGCCGCGATCAAGAATAGTGGAAAAAACATGTTCGGCAATACTAAGTTCGCGTTGCGCACGATGCTTATGTTTTTGCAATTGTGTGGTTTGGTCATTCAGTTTTTCGTGTAGTCGCTGAATACGTGCCATTGCTGCGATTTTTGCAAGTAAAGCATAGTGATCGTAGGGGCCGGAAAGTATGTCATCACCACCACACTCGATACATTTTTCTAATACATTACTGCCAGTTAATGTGGTGATGAAAATGATCGGTACAAAGCGATCGCCACATAGAGCCTTTATTTGTGAAGTGGCGACATAGCCATCCATTTCTGGTAATACTACATCCATTAATACCATGTCAGGTTGTTCGGCTTTAAATATTGCGACAGCCTCAACCCCATCACCAGCGAGAATGACTTCATGCTTGTCTTCCAGCAGGATTGATTCCAGGATTCTACGTTTATAGATGGTGTCTTCAACAATAAGAATTCGCATTAAGGTCATCCATGGGTGGGGTGTTGTGTGAGCTTCTCTAAGCTAAGGGGTTAATTAATGAATGTGAAACATTTGTTGAAAATTAGCAATTTTAAGTATTTCCCTAATTTCAGATCGGCAATTAACAATACTGATATCAGCGTTTTCCCCGCCAGCTGATTCTCGCAATAGCAGCAACATACCTAGTGCAGAGCTATCCAGATCTTTGACTGATCCCAGGTCAACCGTGTATTTAGAGTAATTATTGCTGTTGGCTGCTGTCAGGGCTTCGTGAAAGTCCTCATGGGAATCAAAATCAAAATGTCCAGTAACACGAATGTATACTTCGCTTGAGTTATCTCGTATATCAATGTCCATGCTCATGGGGTGTCTCCTTAATTTGTTGATACAGGGTGAATTATTTACCAAAAGTCTTATGTTTGTGACAGCTTGACCAGGTGTACTGCTGGCATAGCATGTCAAAGTTGAGATCAAAATAGGTCAATTTCACCTATCGTCATATCTTCTTGTTTTACTGGTGTGGTTTCGAGTTCTTTAAGTCTGTTGATGCTATTGAGTACGTCTTCCTGCAAACGGTCGAGGGCTTGTTCAGCTTCTAAAGAATCAGTATTGGTAATGTGCTCGTGTCTGTTTGCCTCTTCCATAGTGCCTAGAGCATCATCTAGTGCGCCCAAACGCTTTTCGATATGGCCGCCTAGCTGAGTAACAATATCCTCGAATTGCAGTGAAGTTATTGCCAAAGCGACCTTGTTATCTATTTCCTCTACCATTTCTTCAACCACAGATAACTTTGATGTTGCGTTATCGTGGAAATCATTAATTCCTTCCATAGTGGCGGATATTTTTTTCTTAGAGTTAAGCATAACCTTCATATCTTTTGATGCAATATCACTGACTACCCCGCGCGCATTTTGAATACCCTGCATGGCGCCTGACACGACACAGTTAATTTCATTGCTAAATTGATCTGATCGATGGGACAGTGCGCGAACTTCTTCAGCGACAACAGCAAAGCCTCTGCCAAGTTCGCCTGCGCGAGCTGCTTCAATGCTGGCATTTAGGGCCAATAAATTGGTTTGGGCAGCGATGCTCTTTATGTCGCTAAGTAATGTCATAACCTGACTGATTTGTGTGTACATATCATCAAGTTGGTATACCAGCCGCATACTTTCCTTGCTGGTGTTGATGATCGTATCGACGAAGTAGTGCAGGGTGACTTCTGTGTCACTGATAAATTTTTCTATTGTTGCTTCATTGCTAGTGTCAGCCTCTGTATTGGTGCCCGTCATATCCGTCAGCAAATCAACCAGCACCTCTTTTTCTGCTTGTGACTGCTCGCTAATACCCTGAAAGCTTTCAGCTAGACCACCAATTGCATTAGATACTACGTTGCGGTAGCGCTCTACATCACTACCAAGATTGTGCATCTCGTTATGCATGGCCAGTGATAGCTGATTATGCAGTTGTTGCTGACGATTATGATTTGGATGAGTATTATCGCTGGTGATTTTTTGATTTTTCTTGTTCTTTCGAGGTGGCTGGCGAACATTGAAATATACAGCTGTCAGCGCCCAGGCAAGTGCAGTGGCAGCGGTAGCATCGAGAGAAAGGCTGTGGTTTTGTGAGAAAAGGATCAACCAGGCGGAAAATACACTACAAAGAGTGGCTGGTAGATAACATAGAAATATCAGCAAAGATGTAGAGGGTGCTGAATAATTTGGTCTCATTTTAATATCCTTATCAACCCAGAGATCGCTTGGTCTCTTATCTCCATTTCCAACGGAAGAGTGATTGTTTGGCTCTGGGCGAACCCATCCGGGTGAGTCCCTTTGTTGAGCAGCAAACCTGACCTTAATCTAAGGTTGGCTATCGGCAAATTGTCATGTAACTTGAGTGATTAATGAGTGTAAAATTTACTAAGGGAATAGTATTTTTAAGGTAAATCATTATGATGATAGCCATGACAATTACTTGGTGTAATGATTTGTTTGGTGCGCTGTATTGTAGGACAATTCATATTTATTTCATTTGACTCTGGATCTGGAAATAGAAAAAAATGTATATAATAAAGCCCCTCGCTCTTGCAGATAAAAATAACAATAAAAAATTTATTGGAGAGGTTGTTTTTTAGTTAAAGTCTAATTAGATTGAGCCGCTATCTTTTTCGTAAATGGATTTAGGATAGTGGTTATGGAAGAACCTAATACAGTCTTATGTGACGAAGAGCTTGGCATAGCGAATGCTCAAGACTTTAGTCAAACACTCCACGATGCTTTTCTCACTGGAAAAGCCACTATCGTCGATTTATCAAAAACTCAACGCATCGATACGACTATTGCGCAATTGATTTGCTTATTTAATCGTGATGCGCAAGAACAGAGCCGTGATTTCGAATGGCGTTATTCAGACGCCGTTGCCGATACCCTGAGAATTTTAGGCCTGAAAAACCATCTTCATGCTTATGAGTCGTGTTCGTCTGTAGAGAACCATAATGATGGAGAAAAGTAAGAATGTTTCGGCAGACAATTATGAGAATCTGGATTCACATATTTAGGTTTGGAGACGAAGCATGGCAAGTATATTAGCAGTCGATGATTCGGCATCGATGCGTCAAATGGTGACATTCACTCTTAAGGGCGCGGGCTATGATGTAACTGAAGCAAAGGATGGCCAGGAAGCCTTGACTAAAGCCAAGTCCGCTCGTTTCTCGCTGGTGATTACTGATATTAATATGCCTAATATGGATGGTATTACACTCACTAAAGAATTACGTTCATTGTCTGCGTATAAATTTACGCCTATTTTAACTCTGACTACTGAGTCATCGGCTGAGAAAAAACAGGCGGGCAAAGCGGCGGGCGCGACAGGGTGGATAGTGAAGCCCTTTAATCCCGATCAGCTGCTGGCTACGGTAAAAAAAGTTTTAGGGTAGCGCGATGTCTATTGATATGAAGCAGTTTCACCAGACCTTCTTTGATGAAAGCTTTGAAGGTTTGGATATTATGGAGGCCAGCTTACTCAGCCTTGAGGTTGGTGCTGCTGATGCGGAGGTTGTTAATACTATATTTCGTGCCGCACACTCGATAAAAGGGGGTAGTGGCACATTTGGTTTTAGCGAAGTCGCTTCCTTCACTCATGTACTTGAGACCTTGTTAGATCAAATGCGTGAGGGATCACGTGACGTAACGCAGCACGCAGTAGATTGTTTGCTACGGTCAGTTGATTGCGTACGTGAAATGCTTGCAGCAGCAAGTGACGATGCTGCGGTAGATACAGCAGCGGTTACTGAGATACAGCAGCAACTAGAGGTAATTTTAAATTCTGATGAGGAGACGCAACCAGCTCAAGACTCCGTACAAAATACTGGGCAAAATGTTGAGCAAGATACTGTCTTGTCTACAAAATCTGAGGCGAAACAGGTAAGTGGGTGGTCTATCCATTTCGTTCCTCATATCGGCATGTTGACGACAGGTAATGACCCAGCCAGAATGTTTCGTGTGTTAGAAGAGTTGGGCGAGCTATCAGTTGAGGCTGATATTTCAGGCTTACCGAGCCATGATGAGTTTCACCCGGAAGACAGTTATATTGCCTGGCAGCTTACGGTCAAAGGCGACGCTAGCCGCGAGCAAATAGAAGATGTTTTTGAGTGGGTCGAAGACGATTGTGATTTAGAAATTGTTGTGCTTGAGGCGACTATTGAGCCTGCCGTGACTGCAGAGCCAGAGCTAACATCAGCAGCGGTTAAAGACACGGCGGGAGTGGAGCGTCGCACAGAAGGAGACCGACGTCAGTCTGGTGATCGTAGGCAGAGCAGTGATCGCAGGGCCGCTAAGCAAACTGGTTCTGAAAGTGCCTCGATTCGTGTCAACATCGACAAGGTTGACGATATTATTAATCTGGTTGGTGAGTTGATAATCACCCAATCTATGCTTGGCCAGGTGGGTGCCGAACTGGAAGCTGAAGACCA
>CAYUKF010000107.1:0-6278 GCA_964445215.1 uncultured Thiotrichales bacterium | reverse complement strand
ACAATACGCATGTTGTGCGATTTAAATATAAAATGATCAAATTAAAATTACTAGGGCAGCCTCCTAGGCAAACTGTAATCAAAATATGAATATGAATTTTTTGGAATTTGAACGGCCTATTGCTGAGCTAGAAGAAAAAATTAGCGAGCTGCGTCATGTCGCAAGCAGTGAAGATGAAATTAATATTGGCGAAGAAATTGCCAAACTAGAAGAAAAAAGCCAAAAACTGACAGAGTCGATATTTTCTTCATTAACCGCCTGGCAGGTGGCGCAGTTAGCGCGGCATCCACAACGCGCCTATACCCTGGACTATGCGCAAAGTATATTTACTGACTTTCAAGAGTTGCGTGGTGATCGCGCCTTTGCGGATGACCCGGCAATTGTGGGTGGCCCTGCGCGCCTCGATGGTCGTCCAGTGATGATTATCGGCCATCAAAAAGGCCGTGATACCAAAGAAAAAATACGCCGTAATTTTGGTATGCCAAGGCCAGAAGGTTATCGTAAAGCCCTGCGTTTAATGAAAATGGCAGAACGCTTTAATTTGCCAATACTCACCTTTATAGATACCCCGGGCGCCTATCCAGGGGTGGGTGCTGAAGAGCGCGGCCAAAGTGAAGCCATCGCACGTAATTTGTTTGAGATGTCGGGTTTGAAAACACCAATAATCTGTACGGTTATCGGTGAAGGGGGGTCAGGTGGGGCTTTAGCCGTAGGAGTTGGTGACCGCGTGCTGATGCTGGAACACAGCATCTACTCTGTCATCTCACCGGAAGGTTGTGCATCGATTTTATGGAAGAGTACAGAAAAAGCAGCCGATGCGGCAGAAGCCTTAGGCATTACCGCACAACGATTAAAAGAACTCAAATTGATTGACGAAATTATCCAAGAACCCTTAGGCGGCGTGCATCGTAATGTCGATGCGACAGCTGCGGATATTAAGCAAGCCTTGTTAGCTAACCTGGCCGCATTAGATACACTGGATACTGACACCTTATTAGCACAGCGTCGTCAGCGTTTAATGAATATCGGTACTTTCAAAGAAAGCTAAGGTAATGTGCCGATCTGCATTATGTTAACAAACTCCAGTGCCTGATTTCTCGCCGCAGTCGCTGTTACAGGTGCTGCAACAATACCCTAATGTTCAACGCTACTGGGTTGCTTTCAGTGGTGGTGTCGACTCTTCGGTTCTGCTTCATGCCTTGGTGCAGCTTATGCCAAGGCTACAGGCGGAAGAAACTCCAATAGAAGTTAGAGCAATTTATATTGATCACGGCCTTCAAGCTGAGTCTTTTCACCCCAAGGGCACTTCCTCAGGAATGCTACCGCATTCCCTTAGTGCGCACCCCAAGAGTACTTCTTCAGGAATGCTACCGCATTCCCTTAGTGCGCAATGGGCCGATCATTGTCGTGCTGTTTGTGATGAATATGGCATAGCCTTTGTTAGCATGAATGCCGACCTATTGCTCAACAAAGGTGATAGCGTAGAAGAAAAAGCACGTGAATCACGCTATTTATTATTGGCGAGTCAACTCGAAGAGCATGATGTGTTACTCACTGCACAACATAAAGACGACCAAGCAGAAACATTTTTATTGCAAGCCTTGCGTGGCGCAGGGCCAAAGGGTTTAGCATCAATGCCGGAAATAAAAGCCTTTGCCAAAGGCCGGCACATGCGGCCTTTACTAGGTTTTAGTAAGCAAGACCTTGTGAACTATGCAACAGCAGAAGGGCTTAGCTGGGTTGAAGACCCATCTAATCAACAGCTGCGTTTTCAGCGTAATTATTTGCGCCAGAAAATCTTGCCACTGCTCAAAGAAAATTGGCCAGCAGCAAGTGATACTTTATCACGCAGCGCAGGATACTGCGCTGAGAGTGCTGATTTGTTGCAACAACTTGCACGCATCGACATGGTCACAGTTGCGGGTAGCGATAACACCTTATCGCGTGCAGCGTTAAATCATTTATCACGCCAGCGTCGGGCTAATTTAATTCGCTATTGGTTAACCGAATTAGCGTTACGCGCACCCAATCACCAGCGCCTTGAACAAATGATTAGCCAGCTTGAAACCAGCGCACAGGATAAATCCCCTTATATCGTTTGGCCCGGTGTCGAGATACGCTGTTATCGTGACAAAGTCTACGCCATGGCACCCTTAGTGCTGACCGACGAGACAAAGGTATTTAGTTTGCAATTACGGGGGCAGACAAATGAAACACTTAAACTCGATGATGGTGAATTACACGCTTATCAAACTAACGGTAACGGGTTGCGCATAGCAGACAATACACAAATTGAAGTTCGCTTTCGACAAGGTGGTGAGCGTTGTCAACCAGCAGGGCAGGCACACTCGCGTGAGCTAAAAACCTTGTTCCAAGAGTGGGCAATACCTCATTGGTTACGCGGCCGCATACCGCTAATCTATGTTGAGGGTGAATTGGCGGTCATTGCCGGGCTTTGTATCTGTCAGCCCTTTGTTGCCAGTGACGGCGAACTGAGTTGGCAATTTGACTGGTACTCTGATTGACAATTGTAATCTAAGCACTGATTTAAGGCTTTGCCTCATTGAGAGAATTGACCAAATCTGGTACTTTGTAGGACTTCGACGTGAGCCTTCTTTGATCTCCTGAGTTTATGACTAAATACGTATTTGTAACTGGTGGTGTAGTGTCATCTCTGGGTAAAGGCATCGCCTCTGCCTCGCTCGGCGCACTATTAGAAGCGCGTGGGTTAAACGTAACCATGCTCAAGCTCGATCCCTATATCAACGTGGATCCGGGCACGATGAGCCCATTTCAGCACGGTGAAGTGTTTGTCACCGAAGATGGCGCCGAGACTGACCTTGACCTTGGTCACTACGAGCGTTTTATCAGCACCACCATGAAGCAAAGTAATAACTTCACCACAGGCCGTATCTACGAAGAAGTGATTCGTAAAGAACGCCGTGGCGATTACCTTGGTGGCACCGTGCAGGTCATTCCTCATATTACTGACGAGATTAAACGCTGCATTCGTATTGGTGCAGAAGGCGCCGATGTGGCGCTGGTTGAGATCGGTGGCACGGTTGGTGATATCGAATCGCAACCCTTTTTAGAAGCCATTCGTCAAATGAGCATCGAGCTGGGGCATGATCACACCCTGTATATGCATTTGACGCTGGTGCCTTATATTAAGGCGGCGGGCGAAATTAAAACCAAACCCACGCAACACTCGGTAAAAGAATTACGCTCTATCGGTATCCAGCCTGATATTTTAATGTGCCGTGCCGAGCAGCCACTGCCCGATGAACAGCGGCGTAAAATCGCCTTGTTTACCAATGTTGAAGAGCGCGCCGTCATTTCAGCGGTGGATGTCGATAGTATTTATAAGATTCCTGAGTTATTACATCAGCAAAATCTCGATAGCATCGTTATCGACAAATTAAAACTTGATGCCGATGCGGCTGATTTGTCAGCATGGCAGTCGATTGCCGATGCGATTGATAACCCTTTGGGTGAAGTGACTATTGCCATGGTTGGCAAGTATATGAACTTGACTGATTCCTATAAGTCGCTGACCGAATCGTTGATTCACGCGGGTATTCAAACACGCACAAAAATTATTATTGACTATATTGATGCCGAAGAAATTGAAAACGAAGGCAGCGCTTGCCTGGAGCAATGTGATGCCATCTTAATCCCCGGTGGGTTTGGCCAGCGTGGTGTCGAAGGCATGATTCAAACTGTGAAATATGCGCGCGAAAATAATGTGCCGTATCTCGGCATTTGTTTGGGCATGCAAGTCGCAGTGATTGAATATGCACGAAATGTTGCAGCCCTTGATGGCGCACACAGCACCGAGTTTGATAGTCAATCACAACACCCCGTTATTGCGCTGATTTCTGAATGGCAAACCAGCGAGGGCTCTGTGGAGCGCCGCGCTGCCGACGCTGACATGGGTGGCACAATGCGCTTAGGTCAGCAACAAGCCAAACTGAAAGAAGGCTCGCTAGCTTGTCGCACGTATGGTTCTGCAACGGTTAATGAGCGGCATCGCCACCGTTATGAATTTAATAATGGCTATAGCCAACGTTTAGAAAATGCTGGCATGGTATTGTCTGGTCATTCGGTAGACGGTGAGTTGGTTGAGATGGTTGAGATTGCTGATCATCCTTGGTTTTTAGCCTGTCAGTTTCATCCAGAGTTTACCTCCAGACCGCACGGCGGCCACCCTTTGTTTACGGGTTTTATTAACGCAGCAATTGCGCACCAGCAGGGCGATAAGGAAAAGGCTAGTCTTAATAAGGTGGCTGGCGCATGAAACTGTGCGGCTTTGATGTTGGTTTAGATAAACCGTTTTTTCTTATATCGGGTCCCTGCGTTATTGAAAGTGAACAGATGGCACTGGATACCGCTGGTCAACTCAAAGAAATTACCGATAAACTGGGCATCCCGTTTATTTATAAATCTTCTTTTGATAAAGCCAACCGCTCTTCCACAGTCAGTTTCCGTGGTCTAGGTATAGAGAAAGGTTTGGCGATATTAGAGAAAGTAAAAAAGACTATCGGCGTACCTGTACTTACCGATGTGCATGAAGATACACCATTTGATGAGGTGGCGGCCGTGGTTGATGTATTACAAACGCCTGCTTTTTTGTGTCGTCAAACCAATTTTATTCAAAATGTTGCTCGCGCTGGCAAACCGGTTAATATTAAAAAAGGCCAGTTTCTTTCACCTTGGGATATGGTCAACGTTGTTAATAAAGCTAAAGAGGCTGGTAATAACGACATTATGGTGTGTGAGCGTGGCGCCTCGTTTGGTTATAACAACCTCGTTTCTGATATGCGCTCGCTCGCTGTTATGCGTAACACCCAGTGCCCTGTTGTTTTCGATGCCACCCATTCGGTGCAACTGCCAGGTGGGCAAGGTAGCACGTCGGGTGGCCAGCGTGAATTTGTGCCTGTGCTGTTACGTGCAGCGATTGCTGTTGGTGTGTCAGGTGTTTTTATGGAATCACACCCCAACCCTGCTAAGGCACTGAGCGATGGCCCGAATGCCTGGCCGCTTGATCAGATGGAAGCGCTATTAACAGTCGCCAAAAATTTGGATGCTTGCGTAAAATCATCTCCTTTCGCAGAAACGGAACTACTCCGTTAGTGACGCTTGGTAGCTTCACCTCAATTTATCATCAGCACGTTTATCGTGTGTTAGTCACTTTATTATCGATATTATGTTTGATGCTTGGTTAATGTTCAGCTATAAGTTGTTATAATCTCTCACAAATTAATAAATTATTAGGCGATAATTCTATATAAAACTAGGTTATTGTTTTGCACTGTTTTAACATTTGGAAACTCACTTAATCACTATGGCAACAATAAAAGACATTAAAGGCCGCGAAATCATCGATTCACGTGGTAATCCAACCGTAGAAGCCGACGTTATCTTAGATAACGGTATAGTCGGACGCGCTGCTGTACCTTCTGGTGCCTCGACGGGTGTGCGCGAAGCAGTAGAGCTGCGTGACGAAGATAAAAGTCGTTTTCTTGGTAAGGGTGTAACCAAAGCTGTTGCTGCCGTCAATGGTGAAATTCGTGATTCTGTTATTGGCCAAAACGCTGATGCACAAAAAACCATAGACGATCTTATGATCAAGTTAGACGGCACGCATGACAAAGGCCGTTTAGGTGCGAATGCATTGTTAGCGGTATCGTTAGCAACGGCAAGAGCCGCCGCAACAGATTCAGGCCAGGATTTATATCGTTATCTTGGTGATGAGGCATCCTGTGTTTTGCCGGTACCGATGATGAACGTTATTAACGGTGGCGCGCACGCCGACAACAACGTCGACATGCAAGAGTTTATGATCATGCCGGTGGGTGCCAGTAGTTTTTCTGAAGCACTACGTATGGGTGCCGAAACATTTCACGCATTGAAGAAAGTGTTACATGGCAAAGGGCTGAACACAGCCGTTGGTGATGAAGGGGGTTTTGCTCCTGATTTAGGTTCAAATGCCGAAGCGATCGATGTCATTTTAGAGGCGATAGAACAAGCTGGTTTCAACGCTGGCGAAGATATTTATATTGGCCTTGATCCTGCCGCATCAGAGTTTTACCACGTGCCCTCGGGGTGCAAAGACGGTCAATACCATCTTGAATCAGAAAACAAAGTGTTAAGCTCAGAAGAGATGGTCGATTACTTTGCCGATTGGGTGGAACGCTATCCTATACTGTCTATTGAAGATGGCATGGCAGAAGATGATTGGGATGGGTGGGATTTATTGACCCAGCGTATTGGCAAGA
>CAYUKF010000106.1:2160-6322 GCA_964445215.1 uncultured Thiotrichales bacterium | reverse complement strand
AGGGAGCCTCTGATGTGTCTGGGACAGCGAGATTGTGTCTAAAATTTTTCAGATCGAGACGCGAATCGTACCCCAAGGGTTCGTTTCAATACCCCCTTGAGGGGTACACTTCCTACGGGGCGCAGCCACATAGTGGGGCTATTGGCAAGATTAGCAACGAAGAGCTGGAAGATTTTAGGCGCAAGATCGTGTTCCATGACACATCAGAGGCTCCCACGCTATTTAGGAGGCTTTGGTAAATCGTGCATCAAATGATCAGTCTTGATGTAAACCATGCAGCCTTCGCTACTCTTTGGTGTATGACTCGCCCCTATCGGCAAACGTAACCAAACACCTTTTTCATAATGACCACTCTCATCAGAAAAACTGCCAGAAAGCACAAAAAATTCTGCACCACCGCTATAACTGCGTAGTTCACTAGACGCAAAACTGGGAGACCATTGAGCGACACTCACCTTTTCATAGTCAGTGTGATGTAAAGACAATATCGACTCACCCTCTTGCTCACCTGCCTGCCAACCGTCCTGCTGATTGATGTCTATACGAACATATTCTTGATCATCAGGATGCATCTGCCACAACTTAACAAATATCTGACAACCAAATTCGCTAGAGGGTTTATGGCTAGAACCAATCGGGTTTCTGACATAAGTTCCGGTTTTAAAATCACCCATCTCATCAGAAAATACGCCTTCAAGAACGATAAATTCTTCACCCCCTGTATGTACATGCGGTGAAAAATAACTGCCAGGCGCATAACGTACAATAGAAGTAACGCGAGCGACTTCGTCACCATCACGCTCCAACATTTTACGGTCTACGCCAGCCAGTGGCGATGCAACCCAATCAACCAGACTACTATTTACTACAGCTCGTCTTGTCAGGTCAGCGTTAATCTTCATATCGTAAGCCTGAAGAGTTGACCAGATTAGCCTGATTTACGCCTTGGCGCTATCGCGTGCAGAAACCTCACCATACCAACGCTTGAGATTTGGATAACTATCCAGCGTCGCGATCTCAGCAAACATGACGAAATCAATCGCGCATAAGGCGGTAATATCAGCAATAGAAAAACTACTGCCCGCTATAAATGGTTTACCAGCAAGCTCTTTATCCAACCATTTCATGGTGGCAATCGTACGCTCACGACTCTTCATGCCCCAATCTTTATTCTGGTATAACTCCAATTCACCCAGCCCTGGGGTTGCATGGTGAAAATATGTCGTCGATGCATCCATCAAGCCCTCTTCAACTCGACGCTGCCACATGGATACAGCCGCCTGCTCAGCAGGTGTATCGCCCATTAATGCTGGCGTCGGATTTGTTGCTTCAAAATAACGAGAAATCGCGACACAACCACTAATGTAACTGCCATCATCGAGCTCTAAACAAGGAACGGTAGCACTCGGATTTTTAGCTTTATAAGCATCTGTTCTATGCTCGCCTTTCAACACATTGATTTGCTCTCTTGGGACTTCAATACCTTTTTCTGCTAAAAATATACGTACACGACGGGGATTGGGAAATGCTTCAAATTCATACAGTTTCATTAATTGCTCCTGACTTATCTCAAATCTACCTAACGGTTGGTAGTTAATAATAAATGGAGATTATTGCCCCTGTCAAGACCCTGAGCATTTCATTGATTTATTGGCGTTTTCACAATAGTGAAAATAAGGGATTGAGATAATGTGGCAGATGATGAAAAGAAGTATAAAGAGGTACTAAGTAACCTCTGACCAAATTCAAGAAAAAGTGTAAAACGTAAAAACCCCAAGAGGCTTGGCGTAAGGAATCATCAGCCAAACGAAAGAACTCCAGGTTTGTGCATAAGCTTTACATCTCATTTTATGTAATACGTCCCTGTAGACCGAGCTCGGTTTTTAGTGAGATTATCGTTTTCTTAACATGATTCTTGTTTGACATTGCTCGGCTGACAATAAGAGACCCTTGCAAAGCATCCAATACTAAATCTGCTATGACTGCTGGGCTACCATCAAAACTAAAATCACCCGTACTTTTCCCTAACTTCAATGTAGTCGTTAACCATTTTTTGCTGTCTTCAAGGAATAATGTGACTTCATCTCTAAGACCTTTCGGCAAAGCCATGTATTCACCCGCTAACGCACCGCATAAACATATTTTTTCATTCTTTTTTCCTAAGTCTAAATAAGGAGAAAAATAAAAATCAATCATCTCGGCAGGGCTGATTTCACGATTTCTCAATACCTTATCTAACTTCACAGAAAAAGTTTTTCGATATCGAGCAACCACTGCCACACCTAATGCAAGCTTACTTGGGTAATGATGCAGAATACTTGGCTTTTTAATGCCCACTTCTTTTGCAATATCGTTAAAGCTTATTGCGCTATATCCACGAGATTGAATAAGTTTCTGAGTAACATCCAGTATTCGTTCTGATGTATTAGTTTTTGTCATATTATTTTTCATAATCAGTATATTCAGTGCCAATATCTCACAATTGAGCCATCTAACCTTACATTGCAGTAATGTTAGTGCTCATAAGTCTTGGTCTCCTAATTAACATAGTAAAAACAATTAAAAACTATCTTTGCAAAACTTTGCATACGGATTTACACAGGAAAGCCAAGTCCCCTTGGCTAATAATATACGGCGGCATCAAATAAACAAGTCGGCCAAAAGGGCGCAGCCAAACACCCTGTTTAACAAACGCTTGCGTAATAGTTTTCATGTCGACAGGCTGTTTTAATTCAACGACACCTATTGCGCCAAGAATCCTTACGTCTTTAACCTGATTAAACTCTCGGCATGGATCCAAGCCGTTGCGAAGCCCTGACTCGATACGTTTGATATTTTCTTGCCAAGAAGAAGCTAATAATAATTTTATGCTCGTCAATGCTGCAATACAGGCCAGAGGGTTCGCCATAAAGGTAGGGCCATGCATGAATACGCCAGGGTCACCGCTATCAATGGTTGCTGCGATATCGTTGGTTGCCAGCGTGGCGGCCAGTGTTAAATAACCCCCCGTTAGTGTTTTACCCAGGCACATAATATCCGGGTAAATATCAGCATGGTTGCAGGCGAATAATTCACCCGTTCGAGCAAACCCTGTCGCAATCTCATCAGCTATGAATAAGACATCGAACTCATGACAAAGCTGTCGTGCTTTTTGCAAATACTGTTTTGAATAAAACCACATTCCTCCAGCCGCTTGAACAATAGGCTCTAATATTAATGCAGCAATATCATCATTATTCTCTAAGGTATTTTTTAGAAATAGTAATTCTTCATCAGAACAAGCCTCACCAAAACGACAAGTGGGTTGCGGAATAAACAGATTTTTTTGCAGCGCTTGATTGAAAACTTTATGCATTCCGGTTTCAGGGTCAGAGACTGACATGGCGCCAATGGTGTCACCGTGATAGCCACGGCGCAAACTGATAAAGCGTTGTCGTTGTGGTTGCCCTTTGGCATACCAGTATTGGATGGCCATTTTCATTGCTACTTCCACTGCCACCGATCCTGAATCAGAATAAAAAACGGTTTGCAGTGGTTTGGGGGTAATTTCAACCAGTAACCTGGTTAACTCGATGGCTGGAGCATGAGTAAAACCACCAAACATAATATGCGCCATTTTATCGAGCTGTTGAATTAGCACGGCATTCATCTCGGGATGGTTATAGCCATGTATGGCACACCACCACGACGACATACCATCGATAAGCTCACGATCATCTTTTAATTTTATGCGGACACCCTTGGCAGAATCGACTTGGTAAATTGGCAAATCTGAGTGCATGGCGCTATAAGGATGCCATATATGTTGTTGGTCTATTGGGTCTAAGCTCATACTCATAACCTTATGCCAAACTCTTGGGGCGAACATTACCTATTGATAAAGCGACACCAAACAATATTAAGGCGCAAGCAATAATCTGATTAAGCGTAATCACTTCACCTAATATGACAGCACCCCATAACAAACCAAACAAAGGAATAAGATAGGTCACCATTAGTGTCTTGGTTGGCCCAATTTGCTGAATCAGCTTAAAGTACCAAACAAAGGCTAGCGCAGTAGAGAATATTGCCAAGCCTAATATCGAAAATATTGTTTCGATACTGGGATATTGCTGTGGAATGAAGAATGGCAATAACGGCGCCAATAACAATGCTGCTGCTA
>CAYUKF010000106.1:0-2060 GCA_964445215.1 uncultured Thiotrichales bacterium | reverse complement strand
TATTGCTGTGGAATGAAGAATGGCAATAACGGCGCCAATAACAATGCTGCTGCTAACTGCGTGCCTGTGACATAGACAATAGCCGGTATCTCTACTAGTCGGTGCTTTGTGTAGTGTGCGCCAGCGACATAGGAAATTGCCGCGACAACCGCAGCGCATACTATCTGTAATGATGGCGACATAACGCCTGCCTGCTGCCACAACATAAGCAGCATGACGCCCAAAAAACCAAGAGCAATACCCAACAATCGTGCCGCTGTTAATTTTTCCTTAGCAAAAAAATAACCGAAGATAGCGCCGACTATAGGAACAATTGCATTCAGTATTGACGCCATACCTGCTGTGACGGTGATCGTAATATAAGCGATCAACACGAAGGGGATAGCACTATTAAGCGCACCAACAATAAACAAATCTCGAGCGTTTGAATGTATCAAACCCCATTGTTTTTGCCAAAGCACCCATGGCAGCAACACTAATCCAGCAATCAATACTCGGCACTCAATCAACCATATTGCACCAATTTCAGGTGCTGCCACGCGCATAAACAGGAACGATGCGCCCCATAGCGCACCAAGCACTAATAATAAAACTTGTTGAGACTTCACAAGTAACCAAACTCACACGAAACAAAGAATTGTATTATCTTATATTCTATAGCGCTCTATCCAGGCAATAATGACGAACTTAGTGTCCAGGCGACGTCCCCCCGTCTTCAGTAGCACTTGGATCTAGAGTCCGGCAGTTAGTGTAATGTTTTTTTCGGCCAGTTGTTTTGTGCACTGTGAAGGTGTAAGTCCGCCCAATGCTTTCTTCGATCCCCCATGTTGCACTCATTTCTCCACTCCTAAAGTAGTGCTCAATAAATCCTCGATAAAGTGAGAAGCCAGTTCATTTCGATTGGAATAGCCAGCCTTGGCGTAGATATTGGTGGCATGCTGGCGAATAGTTTTATCCTTGACCTCTCGTACCGCCCCAATTTCAGCCATCGACATGCCCTTGATCAACATAATCGCCACTTCACGCTCAGAGTTTGTCAATCGCCATCGATCAAAGGCCTTTTCGATATTGTGAAATAACTCACCGCTAAGACGCGCAACGCGATCACGCTCTTTGGAAACTTGCTGGCGCAATTGGATGGTACGTCGGATTTCGAGCCACAAGGCTATCATCACTACAGTAAAAATAGCTGCTTCTACCGCCATATACCCGCGTGATTCATGCCCTCTTGCGATATCAGTAACAATATCGTGGAAGAAAAACCCACCTGCAACAATCAAGACGACAGTAGTGAAGTAACCTTTTAATGACTCATCATTAACCTTGCCAGTCTTTACCATTAGTTATACGCTCCACACTGTTAACACGTCCAAAGGACAACATGCGTTTAAGTATGGAATGCCCTAGAATTGTATGCAACACAACAGCACCAACATGGAGCAATAAAAACAAGGGAATCAGGCTTTCGCCTACCTCATGAATCTCAGCAAAGAACTTACCCACCGCCGAGGCTTCGTAATCAGGGATAAAGTATAAGACGGTTCCCGTCAGACCCATCCATAAAAACAACAGCAAGCCAAAGGTATGCACCAATGCCGACACGCCTTCGTGCCGATGATGTTCAGGCAGTTTCAGGCTTACAAGCTGCTTGATATCATCGATAACGACACGAAACCGCTCGCGGGTAAACGGCACCCAGTTGATAAAGCGTAAAGCACCAGGGCCCACAACGCCCAGTAAAACCCGGCTCAGAACAAAAAAAGTCAACGCCAGCCCGAGATAGGCATGTATTAAATAGCCCCACACAGCCTCCTCTTCGGCCAATTCACCGGTAAGAAACGCTGTAATACCAAACAGGATCAAGCCTAAATGGATCAGGCGGACAATTAATGGGTAACGGTATACGTCCATAATAAGCACCTCGTTATTGTCTTGAATGACGACTCATTCTAGGCATCGCGATCAACAATAAACGAGGGATAAACGCCCTGTTTCAGACCTCACAGGGCATATGTCCTGTTAAAATGGTAAAAATTTTCTACTTAAAACACCTGATATTT
>CAYUKF010000105.1:0-6367 GCA_964445215.1 uncultured Thiotrichales bacterium | reverse complement strand
GCCTCTGCCTTAATGATTTCACTCTGACGATCAGCATCGGCTCGAATACGTTCTGCTGCTTCAGCACCTTTTGAGCGAAAATCTTTAGCAATACGCGAGCGTTCAGATTCCATGCGTCGAAATACAGAATCACTGATTTTATCAGAAAGATCAATGCGCTTTAACCGCACATCAATCACTTCGATACCAAATCTCGCTGCCTGCTTGTTGGTCTTAATCGTGAGGCTATCCATCACTGCGCTACGCTCTCCCGACACAAGCTCTCTAATAGTGCGACGGCCAAACTCACTTTTCAGTGTCTCTTTAATAACCTGAGCTAAACGCAAGTTTGCCGTACCAACGTCACCACCGGTCGACGTATAGAAATCAGCAACATTTTTAATGCGCCATTTGACAAAAGAATCAACGACTAGGTTCTTTTTCTCAGCGGTCAAAAATTGTTCCGGTGACGCATCCAGGGTAATAATACGTTTATCAAACTTACGCACGTTGTTGACGAACGGAATTTTGAAGTGTAAACCAGGCTCATAATCGGTATCAACGATCTCACCCAAACGAAAACGCACAGCATTTTCTGTTTCAGAGACAGTAAATACCGACTGTGACAATAGCACCAAAACAATGACGAGTAGCGCGATAGGTAACATACGACGATCCATTAGCGTGCTCCTCGTAAACGTGAACTGTCACGCAGTGTGCCAGATGATGACGGGATATTGAGTTGGCCAGACGAAGAACTTGTACCTCGTCCGGAGGACGACGCATTACTTGACTGATCAATTAAACGATCCAAGGGAAGATATAACAAGTTATTACTGCTCTTAGAATCAATCAGAATTTTACTCGTATTGGCTAATACTGATTCTATCGACTCAATATATAACCGCTCACGGGTGATTGCTGGCGCACGCTCATACTCTGCAAGCACCTTGGTAAAACGATCCGACTCACCCTCGGCGCGGGCAATTACCCTTTCTTTATAACCATTAGCTTCTTCGATCTGACGTGCAGCCTGCCCACGCGCCTTCGGCAGAATATCATTGGAATAGGCTTGCGCCTCATTAATAAAACGTTCCTGATCTTCACGAGATTTGATGGCATCATCAAACGCTGCCTGCACTTGCTCAGGCGGCTGTGCATCCTGCATATTGGCTTCCAGTACAAACAAGCCGGTATTGTAACGATCAATGATTTCTTGCACCAATGTACGCACGTTTTGCGCCAGCTCACTACGCCCTTCGGTGAGCACATAATCAGCACCATTTTTACCAACAATTTCACGAATCGCACTTTCAGTGGCTTGCACCAAGGTTTCATCAGGATCGATAATGTTAAATAAGTAATTTTTTGCGTCAATAACCTTATATTGCACGGCAAATTTAACTTCAACGATGGCTTCATCCTTGGTCAGCATCAGCGCTTCTTTCAGCACGGTAGTTCTGGTATTACCACCCTGATAGCCAATTTCCGCTGTCCGTACTTGTTCAACATTGACGCGTTCTACATATTCAATGGGCCGTGGCATACGCACGTTCAAACCCGGCGAAAGCGTTGCAACGTACGCGCCAAAGCGTGTCACGACACCACGTTCTGCCTGATCAATGATATGTAAGCTATCAAATATCAACCACAAAATCGCCGCAATAATAATTAGACCAATTGGGCCTTTATTGCCACTGACACCACCAATGCCAGAGACATTACTGCCACCACCACTGCCACTACGACGACCGCCACCAAGCAAACTACTCAATTTATCTTGCAGTTTACGTACAATTTCGTCGAGATCAGGTGGCCCCTGGTTCTTACTATTACCATTGCCACCACCGCCCCAAGGGTCGTTATCTTTATTACCACCAGGCTCATTCCAGGCCATGCATTACTCCAATTCTGTTCAAAACAGCGAAAAATCTAAGCGTTGTAGTATATACGAGCTACGGCTTCTACGTCATCATCGGCATTTCGCTCCACTGTTTGAGTGGCAGCGGAGGCGATTGATTCACCTTCTAAACACACTTCCCGTAGCACTTGTCTTAGCAAATCAATGCCTTGCCCTTCTGCCGCAGACAACCAGATGCGTCTGACAACACCATTAATATCGCGCTCTACTCGTGGTTCTGCATCATCCAGACAATCAATTTTATTAAAAATCTGAATAATAGGCACCTCATCAGCGCCAATTTCTTGCAACACAGCGTCGACCTCAACAATGACATCATCTTGATGCGCTATCGTGGCATCAACCACGTGTAGCAGTAAATTAGCCTCACGCGTCTCTTCCAGTGTTGCTTTAAAAGCGGCCACTAAGTCATGTGGCAGATTACTGATAAAGCCAACTGTGTCAGCCAAAACGATGTGCTCGCCCCCTTTAATCGATACTCTACGCAAAGTAGGGTCTAGGGTGGCGAATAACTGATCAGCACAATAGGCATTTGCACCCGTTAAACGGTTAAATAGCGTCGACTTACCGGCGTTGGTATAACCAACTAAAGACACGGTTTGTATATTACGCTTACGACGCGTTTGACGTCGCCCTTGGCGCTGTTGCGCGACTTTTTCTAAACGCTGTTTGAGTTGCTTGATACGTTTGCCAATTAAGCGACGATCTGTTTCTAACTGGGTTTCACCCGGGCCACGCAGCCCAATACCACCCTTTTGGCGTTCAAGGTGAGTCCAGCCACGAACTAGGCGAGTAGAAAGGTGGCGCAGCTGCGCTAACTCGACTTGTAATTTACCCTCAAATGAGTTTGCCCGTTGCGCAAAGATATCGAGGATTAAACCTGTGCGATCAAGTACGCGGCAATTCAATAGTTTTTCAAGATTACGCTCTTGGCCAGGGCTTAAACTGTGGTTAAAGATAACCAGTTGGGCGTCATTATCGATTGCTAACTGGCGTATCTCTTCTGCCTTACCGCTACCGACATAGTGTTTGGCATCAGGCCGTCTTCTTTTACCATTAACTCGCGCAACAGGCTCTGCACCGGCGGCACGAGCCAATTCAATAAATTCTTCGACAACTTGATCGTCCGTATAAGACGAAAATCGGATGTTGACCAAAACAGCCCGCTCGTTCGAGCGCGGGCGGTCAAACACAAGGGAGCCTCAAGCGCAGTATGCCTTATTCGTCAACGCTATTGCCGCTGTCCTCTTGTATCGGCAATTTGACATTACGTGCCGGCACAACAGTGGAAATTGCATGCTTATAAACCATTTGACTCACTGTGCTTTTGAGCAAAACAACGAACTGATCAAAGGACTCAATTTGCCCTTGCAACTTAATACCGTTAACAAGATAAATTGACACCGGCACACGTTCCTTGCGCAATGTATTGAGATAAGGGTCTTGCAGTGATTGTCCTTTTGCCATGGTTGCCCTCCTTATAATTAATTATTATTTTCACAAGAACATCAAATACCTAGCGCCGTTTATTACGATACACCGCTCCGCCTAGCCAACGTCTTATGCTTAAAGAGGACACTTTTGGCATCCTGCCAAGCCTCATTTACTGCCACTTTCAATCCTACCACAGAGAAATGAAACTTGCGCACAAATTAAAGGGTGCCTCTAATGTAATAATAGTGCTATTTGCTGCGTCAAATCCTCAATTAACGTGCTATTTAATGCATCAAAAACCGATACATTTTTTTGGCTGCGTAACCAGGTCATTTGGCGCTTTGCGTAGCGTCTCGTCGCGACAATGCCACGCCGGCGCATTTCCTCTGCATCGTAATTACCATCGAGATACTCCCACACCTGCCGGTATCCCACTGCTCGAACTGCTGGCAGCGCTGTATGCAACCCTGGCCTCTCTCGCATACGACGCACTTCATCGATAAAACCTTGCGCTAACATCGTGTCAAAACGCTGTTCTATACGCTGATGCAACAGGGCACGGTCATCTATGGAAAGGACAAACTTATGTAAGGGATAGTTCAATGGCTGCGCTATTTTTTTATCTTGCAACACAGACATCGGATCGCCGGTGATTTCATACACTTCGAGCGCACGTTGAATACGTTGCGGATCGTTCGGATGAATTCTCTTAGCTGCGGCGGGGTCGACACTTTGTAAGCGCGCATGCATTTGCGGCCAACCAATGTCTTGCGCCGCTTGCTCTAACCGAGCTCGAACCTTTGGATCTGCGGCTGGCAACCATGAAAGCCCTTCTTCCAGCGCTTTAAAATAGAGCATGCCGCCGCCAACGAGTAACGGTATACGCTGTCGCTTATGAATATCCGTAATATGCGCCAAGGCATCTTGACGAAAACGAGCGGCAGAGTAGATCTCATCTGGCTGACAAATATCAATTAAACGATGCGGTGCTTGATCCAGCGTCTGACGATCTGGTTTGGCCGTACCAATATCCATTCCGCGATAAATCAATGCGGAATCAACGCTAATGATTTCTAAGGGCAGGCGCTTAACAAGTTCTACCGCAACAGCGGTTTTACCCACAGCGGTCGGGCCCATGAGGAAGATTACGGGTAGAGGGCTGGCCATAAAATACTTAAAACCTGCTTAATGTCATCAAACTTGATGAAATCCCTTTTTTCAGCAAGTTTAAAACAGTAAATAATATTGCAGAAAACCAGCCATCTCCTGCAGTCACCTGGCTTACCCAATAATTAATACCGCACAGCATTAGCCGTGTGTATCAAGCGTCAACCACACCATGGCGAATAGCCAAATGCGTTAACTCAACGTCCGTATTCACCTTTAGTTTTCCCATTAAACGATAACGATACGTGCTCACCGTTTTTGGGCTCAAACATAAACTGTCAGCAATATGCTGCACCTTGTCGCCGCGCGCGAGCATGGTCATAATTTGCCATTCACGTTGTGATAATCCATCAAAGGGTGACGTGCCAGGAGTGGCAAAATTTACTGCCATCGCTTGTGCTATTTTCGCACTAAAGTAAAGCTCACCTTTTGCAACCATACGTATCGCTGACGCAATTTCGCTACTGCTACATTCCTTGGTGACATAGCCTTTAACGCCCGCCTCGAGCAAGCGTGAAGGATAAGGTTGCTCACCATGAACCGTCACAGCAACAATACTAATCGTGGGCGCGAACCTAAGCAGTCTGCGTGTCGCTTCGACACCACCAATACCAGGCATGTTGATATCCATCAACACAACATCAGGTAGATGCTCTCGAACCAGAGCGAGTGCTTCCTCACCGCTACTTGCCTCGACAACCACTTCGATATCATCAAAATCGCCAAGCAAACGCCTCACACCCGCACGAACCAGCTCATGATCGTCAACCAGCATCACCCCAATCATCTACTTCTTCCCCTGGTTTGCGTGGCACACCGAGCGCAACACCCTAAAATCATTACGTCAGGCATCAGTCTTGGTTCTCAGCTCAAGAAATCCCTTTTCATTACAAGCAATACTGTCAGCAGTACAGACATTCTATTATGCCTAAAAACACACCTTATCAGGCATATTTTCAGACATAGTTGGCGGAGAGGGAGGGATTACTCGCGTACCCGCTCGCCCTTCGGGTCGCCGTCACTGCGCTCCCGCGTTCCAAGCCGCTAGGCGTCTTGGTCGAACCGCCATTTAGATCCGGGGGTTCAAATCCACCATATACCAACTATCTGAAAACACACCCTATCGGGCGTGCTTTCAGATAGTTGGCGGAGAGGGAGGGATTCGAACCCCCGGAAGGTTACCCTTCAACGGTTTTCAAGACCGCCGCTTTCGACCACTCAGCCACCTCTCCGAAACTTTTACTCAAACTTCGAGTCTGAAGAAAGTACTAGGCTTTTTAAGACTTTGCAAGCCAAGACACACTTGAAAGTGGCAAAATCGAACATATATTTTTGTCAAGCTTGGAAATGAATTCATTTGTCGATAAAATGAGACGATACAAAACATTATCAACGGAGTACTCAATAATGAATGTTATAAGTTCTAATGCTGCACTCAGCGGTGTAGTGGTCAACAAGGTACTACGTAATACCTTTACATTGCTGGCAATGACTTTGCTGTTCAGTGCTGTCACTGCGGGTGTCTCGATGGCATTGAATGTACCCTTTATGGTCAGTCTTGGTTGCTCTGTGGTCGCGCTGGGTATGCTTTGGTTTGTGATTCCTCGTGTTGCTAATTCGTCTATGGGTCTGGTGGCTGTGTTTGCTACCACTGGCTTACTTGGCTTTGGTCTTGGTCCAATCTTGAATCACTACCTAGCGCTACCTAACGGCGGCCAGTTGGTTATGACCGCTATGGGCGGTACTGCTGTTATCTTTTTGGGCTTGGCGGGTTATGCATTAACAACACGCAAAAATTTCCGCTTTATGGGCGCCTTCCTTTTCGTCGGTATTCTGGTCGCCTTTCTGGCCGGAATTGGCGCAATG
>CAYUKF010000104.1:0-6386 GCA_964445215.1 uncultured Thiotrichales bacterium | reverse complement strand
GCATGATCCAGCAACACAATGGCCATCATTGCCTCGGCGATAGGGGTTGCGCGAATACCCACACAGGGGTCGTGACGCCCCGTAGTAATCACATCGGTCGCATCGCCTTTGCTATTCACTGTTTGTCCTGACAAACGAAGGCTCGATGTCGGCTTTAAAGCAATGCTTGCCGTAATCTCTTGTCCAGAGGAAATGCCACCAAGCACACCGCCCGCACGATTGGTCAAAAAACCATCTGGTTGCATTTCATCACGATGCTCAGTGCCTTTTTGCTCAACCACAGCAAAGCCATCGCCTATCTCAACACCCTTAACCGCATTAATGCTCATCAACGCATGCGCCAAATCAGCATCCAGGCGATCAAACACTGGCTCGCCCCAACCAGGCGGCATACCTTTGGCAATTATATTGATTCGTGCACCAATTGAATCGCCCTCTTTACGCAAGACATCCATATAGTGTTCAAGCTCGCTAACACGTGAGGCATCAGGAAAGAAAAAGGGGTTATCTTCAACCGCACTCATATCAACCGTCTCTGCCCGTATTGGGCCTAACTGGGATAAGTAACCTTGAACAGTAACCCCATAGCGTACTTTAAGGTATTTTTTTGCGATCGCGCCGGCAGCAACACGCGATGCAGTTTCGCGTGCAGAGGAGCGCCCGCCACCGCGATAATCTCTAAAGCCATATTTTTGTTGGTAGGTGTAATCGGCATGGCCCGGGCGGAAACGGTCTTTAATCTCAGCATAATCTTTCGAGCGTTGATCAATATTACGAATTAACAAGGCTATCGGTGTGCCAGTAGTCTTGCCCTCAAAAATACCGGACAGTATTTCCACTTCATCGGTCTCACGACGCTGGGTGGTATAGCGTGACTTACCAGGGCGGCGGCGCTCAAGATCTTGTTGCAGATCTTCAACGCTTAACTCCATGCCCGGAGGACAACCATCGACTATCGCGCCGATAGCAGCACCGTGACTTTCACCAAAACTGGTGACACTAAACAAACGACCTATTGTGTTTCCTGACATTGAGAATATTGTACCGACTTCTTGTTTTGCTCGCCCACTAAAATTGTTGGCTTGAATGATGACGTATTTTCCGTTAGCATCTTGAACCAGCTTAGCAACGCTGGACAGGGTAATGATGGTCGATGTAAATACCGAATGCAGCAAGCCAAATCAAGCTCTTAATACACTGGTCGTAGGTGGCCGCTGTAGCAGCGAAAACGCTATAATTGAGCTTCTGACAAAGCTGGTCGCTGCCAACCTACCATACACTTATAGCCAAGGCCTATATCACGCATTATCGCATAAGTCAGACACATCGTTTGATGTTGTGCTGGTTGATATCAGCGATGGCAGCGGAATAGACAGTCGCAATCTAGCGATATTAGTCAACACCTACCACCATTCCACCATTATTGCCATCGACAACAAACATAATGAGCGCTCTGCAGCCAATGCTGTTAAACACGGCGCTCATGGCTACTTGGTGCATACCGCCGCAAGTAAAGATGAAATCTATGACAGCGTGACAACAACACACCAACACAGCAAACTTTCACGCCAACAATTGAACGTATCACGCTATGACGACCTAACAGGGCTAGCCAACGAATTCACTCTTCTAAATACTCTGACAAACACGCTTGAACACACCGACTTTGAACAGGTGTCGATGGCCGTATTATCCATAGCCATCCACCGTAAACAACAACTCGAAACCAGCGAAAAAACACTGCTGTCGCGCCTGCCACCCGCTATTGCACGGCGCCTTAAACATAATTTACGTGAAACCGATATGGTCGCGCGTATGAACAACGGCGACTTTAATATTCTGTTGCGACACCTCAACGCTGACAGTGACTCGGCCATTGTCGCCGAAAAACTCATCGAGTTGCTACAAACACCGTACCACCTTGATGGTCGTACCATCACCATCGCGAGCAACGTTGGTATTGCGTTACCAAACATCCATCACAGCCATGCGCGCGACTTGATAAATGATGCTGACAATGCGCTCACCTCAGCACAAAACCTTGGCCCGAATCATTTTACCCAACATACCTTACATTCACGGTCTGCGGAATCACTGAACCTGCGTTCACGCCTGTATGAAGCAATTACACAAGATCAATTTCGTTTGGTCTATCAACCACAAGTGAACATAAAAAACGGTAAGGTTATCGCAGTTGAAGCTTTGTTACGTTGGCAGCTACAACCAGACCGAATATTAAGCCCTGCACAGTTCATGCATCATGTTGAACAAAGTCGACATTGCAGCAAAGTCGCTCACTGGGTTATTGATAAGGTCTGTCAACAAATCGGCGAATGGCAAAAGAAGGGTTATGAGCAACTACCCGTCTCCGTTAACCTTAGCCACAAACAGTTCATTGACCCGGCTTTAGTCAGCACACTGGAAAGTGCCTTACTCAAGTATGGCAGTAATGCCAAACAACTCAGACTAGAAGTCAACGAGTCAACACTGAGACAAAACGTAAAGCGCAGCAAAGAAACCATTCAACAACTAAAACAACTGGGCATTCAGATCTCAATTGATGATTTTGGTACCGGCACACGCACACTGGACACACTGCATAATTTTAACGTCGGCCAGGTAAAAATAGATAGCTCGCTGGTAGGCTCCGTACTTGACACACCCGCTGCAATGGAAATGGTTGATTCATTGATATTAACCTGTCACCACTTGGGAATCGATATTACTGCCGAAGCAGTCGAGACTCGAGCTCAACTCGATTATTTAAAACGGAAAGACTGCGACAGTTATCAAGGATTTTTATTTAGCAAACCACTCACTGCTGACGCCTTGCCCTCACTAGGGGGCGTTCTCAATCAATAAGGCCACCCTGTTTGAGCCTAAAAGTAACTGCGCAGCGTTAGCACATCCAGCAAGAATATATCACCACCACCACGCTCAAAATCTGGCCAGATAAAGGGCACATCCGGCCATTTTTCTTCTAATGCATCACGTGCTTCGCCTACTTCCACACACAGCCAGCCTTGTTCAGTTAAATAGCCAGCCGCCTCATTAAGGATGCGCGTCACATGCGCAAGGCCATCGACACCAGAGACCAAACCTATTTCAGGTTCGCGGCCAAACTCAGCCGGCAAGCAATCATAGCTCGACTGTGGTACATAAGGTGGATTGCTGACAATCAAATCGTACACTCTGCCATCGAGCGCTGAAAACAAATCAGACTTGATGGCTGCCACAGTATCACCAAGGCCATGTTGATCGATATTAATTTGCGCCACTTCCAGCGCATCGGACGACAGATCAACAAGATCGATCTGCGCTTTGGCGAAACTATAGGCGCAAGCAATACCAATGCAACCACTACCCGTACACAGATCAAGCACACGGCTAACATTGTCAGCCTGCAACCAAGGCTCAAAACTCTGCTCGATAAGCTCGGCTATCGGTGAGCGTGGCACCAGTGCGCGCTCATCAACATAAAAATCAAGGCCGGCGAAACGTGTTTTTTTTGTCAAATAGGCAACGGGAACATGATCATTAATACGCTGCTCAAGCAAGCTGATAATTCGCCTTTTTTCAAGCGCCGATAATCGAGACTGAAATGTCTCAGCTGGCACAGGCATAGTCATATTGATCGCATGCAAAACCAGAACCAGCGCCTCATCAACCGCATCGGCATAACCATGACCATAGCTTAAATCAGCAGAATTAAGACAGCTGGTGATCCAGCGAACAAAGTCATTAACACTCAGCAATGACTCTATAACATCAGCACGAACATAATCATTAAGCGTAAGCGGCTTCATCATGACTCGACATGATACACAGACTGACTCTGGCTTCCTATTTGAGTTTTGGCGCAACAATAATCGCAGTAGCGCGTGACGACACGCTTTAGGGAGCCTCTGACTTGCGAACCAATTAGAATGCCGCTGGCATAGCAAAAAAAGCAGATTCTCGATAGACTGGGCGCCCTTTAGGCTTTAGGCGCTTGTCCGAGAATGAGAACCGTCACGAGGGAAATCCATTTTAGTGCAGATTTTTCGATCATTTGAGGTTAATAGCCGTAGCTATTCGCCGAAAAGGATCAGAAAATGTGTGCAAAATGGGTTTTCCGCAGCAGGCTTTTCATTCTCGGACAAGCTCCTATTCAATAAGCGAGACATCCATGACCATCACATCTTTTATTCCACCACAACGCACCCTGATGGGCCCTGGCCCCTCTGATGTTAATCCACGCATCCTGGAGGCAATGTCACGGCCCACCATCGGCCATCTCGATCCACAATTTATTGTCATGATGGAAGAGCTTAAAGAATTGTTGCAATACGGCTTTCAGACAAAAAATGCATTGACGATGCCGGTGTCAGCACCTGGATCAGCCGGCATGGAAACCTGCTTTATCAATTTAGTCGAGCCTGGCGATACGGTCATTGTTTGTCAAAATGGCGTCTTTGGTGGTCGCATGAAAGAAAATGTTGAACGCTGTGGTGCTAAAGCGGTGATGGTAGAAGATGCATGGGGCGATGCCATCGATGCCAACAAACTTGAAAGCGCACTAAAAGCTAACCCCAAAGCCAAAATCGTTGCCATGGTGCATGCTGAAACCTCGACTGGCGCAAGCTCTGACATTCAAACGCTAGTGAAACTGGCTCACGCACACGACTGCTTAACTATTGTTGATGCCGTCACCTCGCTCGGTGGTTCACCACTGAAAGTCGATGAATGGAATATCGATGCGATTTATTCTGGCAGTCAAAAATGTTTATCTTGCACACCAGGCCTCTCGCCCATTAGCTTCAGTGAACGTGCCACCGAAAAAATTAAAGCCCGCACACATAAAGCACAAAGTTGGTTTTTAGACCTGAATCTGGTTATGAGCTATTGGGGTACCGGCGCCAAACGCGCTTACCACCATACCGCACCCATTAATGCACTTTATGCCTTGCATGAATCGCTGGTTATTTTGCAAGAAGAAGGCTTGGAAAATTCCTGGGCACGCCATCATCATAATCATGAAGCACTACGCGATGGCTTAGAAGCAATGGGGCTGCAATTTGTTGTCGATAAGGCTGATCGCCTGCCTCAGTTGAATGCCGTCACCATTCCCCAAGGGGTTGATGACGCTGCCGTGCGCAGCAAACTCCTGGCCGACTACAATCTCGAAATTGGTGCCGGTCTGGGCGTTATGGCAGGCAAGGTTTGGCGTATTGGTCTCATGGGTTACGCGTCGAGTCGGCGTAACGTTTTGTTCTGTTTGAATGCACTTGAAGATGTATTAAGCAGCGCCAATGCACCGATCAATCGTGGCGTTGCCTTAGCGGCTGCGCACAAGGTGTTCGACCACGTGCCCTAGGGGTACAAATAAAGTTGTGTGACTCAGCTCACTATAATAAAGGTTAGTTAATGGCTCAGTACGTCTACACCATGAACCGCGTTGGCAAGGTGGTGCCACCAAAACGCGAAATTCTCAAAGATATTTCGCTATCATTTTTCCCCGGTGCAAAAATCGGTGTGCTGGGATTAAATGGCTCTGGGAAATCCACCTTATTACGTATTATGGCAGGGGTTGATAGCGAATTTAACGGCGAGGCGCGACCGCAACCCGGTATTCGGATCGGCTATCTATCACAAGAACCTGAATTAAATACTGAAAAAGACGTGCGTGGTAATGTCGAAGAAGGTTTGGGCGACACGATAGAGTTACTCGAGCGCTTTAATGCCATCAGCGATAAGTTTGCCGAGCCAATGGCCGATGATGAAATGACTGAGCTGTTGGCTGAACAAGGAAAACTGCAAGACGCCATCGATGCTTGTGGTGGTTGGGAAATTGAACGCACACTCGAAATCGCCGCGGACGCATTGAGATTGCCACCGTGGGGGGCCGATGTAAACAAGCTCTCAGGCGGTGAAAAACGTCGTGTCGCCTTGTGCCGTTTATTGTTGTCAAAACCCGACATGCTGTTGCTTGATGAGCCAACCAATCATCTCGATGCAGAATCTGTCGCCTGGTTAGAACAGTTTCTTGCGGAATACCCAGGCACTGTAGTAGCCATCACTCATGATCGTTATTTTCTTGATAATGTGGCGGGCTGGATTCTTGAACTGGATCGCGGTCATGGTATCCCATGGGAAGGCAATTACAGCTCGTGGTTAGAACAAAAAGATGCGCGACTAAAAACCGAAGAAAAACAGCAAGTCGCCAGACAGCGCGCTATCAAGCACGAGCTAGATTGGGTTCGCTCAAACGCTAAAGGTCGTCATGCTAAAAGTAAATCTCGCCTTGCACGTTTTGAAGAAATCAACTCCCGCGATTATCAACAACGTGCAGAAACCAATGAAATTTATATTCCTGTCGCTGAACGCCTCGGCGACGTCGTTATTGA
>CAYUKF010000103.1:0-6540 GCA_964445215.1 uncultured Thiotrichales bacterium | reverse complement strand
GACTCAAAATGGCTTTCTCTCGTTACGATCACCTAAGTCCGACAGGCTCCTAGAGAGATACCCAGTTCTGCCGGAGGCATCCAAATCTTGGGATGATCAAGATAGACTATATTGGCTGAATAAGCACCAAATATCAGCTTATTAATTCATCGCCGCAGCTTGTTCTCGCAGGCTCAGAATATGCTCCTCCCAATAGCGCGGACCACCAAACCAGGGAAAGGCAATGGGAAAAGCGGGATCCTGCCAGCGCTTCGCCAACCAAGCCGCATAATGCATGATACGCAAAGTACGCAGGGGCTCTATTAACATCACGCTGCTGTGATCAAAACTGAAAAAGGTCTCATAGCCCGCCAGAAACTCTTCCAGTTGCCGTGCTGTTTCATCTGCGTCACCAGACAACAACATCCACAAATCTTGTATCGGTGGCCCACTGGCACTGTCATCCAGATCAACAAAATGAGCACCGCTATCAGTCCATAATATGTTACCAGGGTGACAATCCCCATGCAGGCGTATGCGTTGCAGATAATCAAGTGAATCAAAACGCATTTCAACCTGTATGAGTAAATCTCGGGTCAAAGTATCATAGGCCTCGACTAAATAATCAGGTAACAGGTTTTCACGCAAAATAAATTCGCGCGGTTTGCGACCCAAGGTCTCAATATCGATATGTTGGCGATACTGAAATCGCTGGGTGGCACCCACGGCATGCAGTCGACCCAGCAAGCGCCCCATTTGCTCACGGTCTTGTTTACTATCTAAGTCTGGCCAACGGCCACCGCACCGCAGATAAAGAGCAAATTGGTAGCTCTGGTTTTGATGCATTAGCGTTTGATGTAGGCTCTGGCCATTGTCATGCAATAACGGTGCTACCACCGGTATCTCATGCTCGGCGAGTTCAAGGGCAAATTGGTGTTCTTCTAAAATAGCGTCTTGTGACCAACGCCCAGGCCGGTAAAATTTAGCGATTAATGGCGCGCTGCCTTCAATACCAATCTGGTAAACACGATTTTCGTAGCTGTTTAATGCGTGCAAGTGACCATCACAAACATAGCCCAGCGATTCAACCGAGTTTAAAATCACATCAGGCGTCAGGTGTTGATAAGGCGAGTTCGTATTAGGTATCAGGTCAGGCATCGCAGCATCATAGCCGACACTTGGGCGATGAACCAGAAAAGCGACTGCTTAAAATCAGTCCATTACAATAACTGATGGCTAGATCAATCTTCTTTTTGACTAAACGCTGCGAAGACTTCTGCGCCCGTCATATTATGCGTATCGTTAGCAAAGTCGTAATAATCTGGCTTTTCTTCAATAAAGATTTGATGATCAAACGTCAGGCTATCAAACCCATCAAACAAACCAGGAGGCATCATATATTGTTGATTGTCTTTTAAACGATAAAAGAGATTGCTGCCACACTGCTTGCAAAAACCACGCTCGGCCCATTCAGATGAATCATAAACAGAGATATTATCTTCACCATTAAAGCTGACCTGTGTACCACAATCTATCGCCAAGAGAAGGCCACCAGCCCAGCGTCGGCACATATTACAATGACAGGCACCTAATTTTGTCTCTGCTGATGCCACCTTAACGGTGACAGCTCCGCATAAACACTGCCCGTCGATACTTTGTTTCGTAGCCATTTTCAGTACTCCTGTTTATCTTGATCTCAGCATAAAAAGCCATATGGAACAGCGTGGCATAGTAAACGCCAGCAACCACTTTTACCATACGCTGATAGTTTAGGGTCTACTGCCTTGTCAGTGCCGCCTTGTAAAAGCTGCTTTTATCGTATGGGTAATTATGATTTGGTTAAAATCGCCCACTATCGCAGTGCAATTGCCACAATTTGTGGTAAAACGCGCTTAAGCTGGCAATAGCTAGTCTTGACTATTGGCATCGTCAGAAAAATAACCCATTATCAATGAGGATGCATATATTGAGTTATGCTGTCTTTGACAGCCTGGCGATACTAATGATTATTGCGATCGTTTTTTTCGTAAGTTATGGCAACCAGGTCTGACAGACCCTAAGCCGATATAACGCGATTTCGACCCTTCGCTTTGGCTGAGTAGAGTGCCTTATCTGCGTAGGAGACAAGGCTTTCACCGCTCAGAACGCAGTCTGGCAAATGACTGGTTGTTGCAACACCTACTGAGAGAGTGAGTTGAAACACCTGTCCGTCGATGCTCGTAAATGTTTGCCTGGCAACGCTGTGTCTTATTCGTTCAGCCGCGTCTATTGCTACGCTTATATCAGTACACGTTAACAACACCACAAACTCTTCACCACCATAACGCGCTAACACATCACTACTACGCAACTCCGTACGAACCAACTGTGTCACTTGCTTTAATACCAAGTCCCCTGTTTGATGACCATAGCTGTCATTGATATGTTTAAAATGGTCAATATCCAGCAACAAACATGTTAACGGTTGATGGTTGCGCCGCGATATCTCAATCTCTTCTTCTAAGCGCTGATCAAAGTAGCGACGGTTATTGGCGCCGGTCAAGGTATCCGTTAAACCCAGCAACTTTATGCGCTCCATATTCATCGCATTTTCTATACAAATCGCCACCACTGCCGCCAGATGTTTCATAAAATCAGCACGGTAACCACGCGTAAAACGTTGCACATCAACGCTACCAATATTAAGACTACCAATAAGTTTGCCATGACGCACCAAAGGTAACAACATGACGCTGGCTGGCTTTTCTTGCACGTGGGCAAACAGGGTTTGATAGGCATTGGGTTTAAACGTGCCAATAATAGGGGTAAGTGCTAAAGGTGGGAAAAGTGACTGTAGACCCTCATCGTTATCAACGAAGTTTAGGTTTGGATACTGCAATATATCGTCGTTATCTTCCAACACACGCCTGAGCTCGTATTCGGTATCGACCAGCACGATGGTAACAATGTCCCAATCAAACTGAGAACGATCTGGGCATAGTAAAGCGTGCAACAATTCGTGTAAGGAGTCCAAACCAAACAGCTTAAGCTGCAACGCCTGGAAACGATGCATTTTGTATTCGTTTTTGCGTGCCTCTGCCAGCAAGCTATCAAGCCGTGTGCGCAGTTGCTCTGGCGAAGATGGGCGTGTGCCACTATGCCGCGTCACCCAAGCTCCCACTAGCGCTGAGCCAAGCGATAAACGAAAAATTTGGCGCGTGCTTGCTGCATGAACAATCCCTTACACTGTCTACTACTTAGACGTTACACTAACGCAAATAAACGCGCCCTCAACGGAGTTAAAATGTCACAGCCGCAATCAGCTATTATTCCACATAGTGGTCGTTACGGTAGCTTTATATCGCTACGATTAAACGGAACTGTGAACCCCATCACAACTGTACGTGCTGTCGGCCATCGCCTAGCTTCAATGACAGCAGATATTCGCGCCGAATACAACGACAGTAACCTGGTCGCGAGCATTGCCTTTGGCTCAAATATTTGGCAAAAATTAGCGCAGACAATGCCGCAGCAACTCAAACCATTTAAAACTATTGGTCAGGGAGTAGTCTCTGCAGCAGCCGGCGAAGTAGATCTATTTTTTCATTGTCATTCAAACGCTGTAGATATCAATTTTTTGCTTTGCCAAAACCTCTTGGCAGCACTGTCCGATAGTGTCAGTGTTATCAATGAGACGCAGGGGTTTTTATTTCTTGATAATAGAGACCTTACTGGCTTTATTGATGGCACTGAAAACCCAGAAGAAGAACAAGAACGTTGTGACGTCGCCCTAATTGGCTCAGAAGATATTGCCTCTGCCGGGGGCAGCTATGTGCTAGCGATGCGCTTTATTCACGATCTTGATAGATGGCAGAAGCTGGATGTGTCGGCACAAGAAAACATTATTGGTCGCACCAAGGTTGATAGCGTCGAGCTAAATGAAAACAGTCTGCCTGACACGGCGCACATTAGCCGCGTGGTGATTGAGGAAAAGGGTGAAGAACTCGAGATTCTCAGACACAGCATGCCCTATGGCACTGCATCAGGCGATAAAGGCCTGTTTTTTCTGTCTTATAGTCGACGCTTAGATATTTATGAGAAAATGCTGGCGCACATGTATGGGGAAAGTGATGATGGCCTGCACGATCACCTGATGGATTTTTCACATGCGCCTAGTGGTAGCTATTTTTTTGCGCCATCACAAACCCTGTTAAATAGTTGGGGTAAATAGCTGGGGATAAAACGATACCAGGAAGCTTCACACATCCTCGATAGCATCGCACAAAAAAATATCCAGCTCACTTGGTGCCTTGACACTCAGTACAATTCTGTCATTGCTCGCACGACAAAAGAGTATCTCTAAAGAGCCACCAGAAAATAAATCTAATGCCTTCTTATCCGCATTTAAACACTTAAGATCAATGAACAGGCTTTGCCCAGGACGGGGATACAGTGAGAAGATTTCCATAGTCACTCATTTCTTCCTTAGGAAAAACAAACACATATCCAATCACCTTCAATAATTACGCTAAATTATTTTTGTATAATAATTTAATTGCAGCTGATCATTAATGTAATAAAATCCCACACTATGCGAATAAAGAAAATTCTCATATAGATCAATGATATAGCTATTAAGCACTTTAACAAAACAAACGAATGATGTCAAGTTGACACTATAGAAAACAGGTACTGTTAAGCTCTATGCTTCGCTTATGAGTGAAGGACACAAGCGTTACCCGTCAGAGTTGGCACCTAAATTTGTGCTGAGGTTTCCGCAAGGAATGCGCGAAGAGATTCGTGAAATTGCATCCAATAATCACCGCAGTATGACGGCGGAGATTATTATGCGGCTAGAAAAAACACTGTTAGGCGACCGTATATTACTGGACAGCTCCGATTCGCTACCAGGCACGCCTTCGCGGAGCCTGCCCCGTGCTGGACACAGGGGGCAGGCTCTCGGAGTGCAAGAGCCTACTAAAACTTACATTAATGAACTTGATAACCACGAACAACAACTTGTCGCTATTTTTCGACAATTACCTGAAAATAAGCGCCGCGCCATCATGGCCTTAATCAGCTAAACGTTAGCTAGTGCACCCTACCTGGCAAAAAATATAATTCATTCTAATATAATGCAATACGCGGGCTAAGGTAGCCATCTAATCTCTATTGCGGTTGTCTCACCAATCATTGTTGATTTAAGCCCCCGCGGCATCACCGCCTTACGCTCTGAGTGTGGAATGCGACCTGCCATGACCTCTGCCTTACGCTGCGGATGCAAAGGGTTGCGATCAGGCTCGGCATAACCGACAGGGAAAACGGGCAAATTATTCGACACATCATATTTATCGCTAGCCCCTACCGTATGCAACATCTCATGCGCGATAACGACATTGTTTCTTGCTGCCATTTTTTTACCCGCATAAGCGTTGACGACACCAATCAAGCCTTTCTCTAACCCCAGGGAATGTGCCAACTGTTGTTGTTTCGCCGGGTCGTGATAGAGCACAAACATTTGGATGTCTGGCGATGGGCCGTCAAAATTATTATTTGTCAGCGCCCAATAACGCATTTTCAAACTCCACCAGGCGACCCTAAGTGGGTTAGCCGATTGCGGCGGTGCGGGTGGTAATTCATCAAGCTCAGTAGATAACTTAACGATCAGCGGCTGGTCAATGGCAACACCATAACGTTTCGCCTCACGCTTAAGAAAACTTTCTATGGGCTCAAACGTAGATTCTTTCAGGCCTTCAACATATCGGCGTGACGCGTCGCTACCATCGCCGTTTATTGGGTATACCACCATCCACAAAGACTCATCCCAATCGGTGGTACGCATTTTTGTTTGCCATGTAGTGAGCGCAACGCCAAACAACAATAACAATAACGCTAATATTCGTAATTGACGAAACATGTGTGAGCTGTCCTGTATGCTGCCTATAAATACAGTAAATATGTCGGCACAAAAACACTGTCCCTGACTTTACATCTTTAAAGATGCCTTATAGTCGCACTATCAGGGTTATCCTTGCTATCGACAGACTTTTATTATGAGTAACCACCGAATCATTATTGGCTGCGGTTATGTCGGGCAGCGACTTGCTCATGCTGAGATACAAAGTGGCTTAAGCGTTAGCGCGACAGTCACGCGTGCTGATCAGGCGCAACAATTAACGCGTGCAGGAATTATATGCGAGCAACTAGACCTTGATCGTACTGCAAACAATATCAAACTTAATTGTAGTAACGCAGTGATTCATTATCATGTGCCACCGCCAGCCAGTGGCACTGTTGACCAACGCATGCAAACGTTCCTTCGTCTTATGGATCAGCAAGTACCACCTGAACGTATTGTATTGATTAGCACTACCGGTGTTTACGGTAATACTGATGGTGGCTGGGTGACAGAAGACAGTCCAACCAATCCGCAAAGTGATCGCGCACAACGACGTCTTGACGCCGAGCAGCAATTATTGGCTTGGTGCCGACAAAACAAGGTCACCTTCGTCACTCTACGTGTACCAGGAATTTATGGGCCTGGTCGCACGCCTGAGGCAAGACTGGCTAAGCCCGTAGTAC
>CAYUKF010000102.1:0-6603 GCA_964445215.1 uncultured Thiotrichales bacterium | reverse complement strand
ATTGAAGGTTACGCGAAATACCTTCAATGTAAGGATGAGCACTCGTATAGAGATAGAGAAAACATATTTTGTAAGTTATTTACCAAAGAAAAGGGTAAGGCTGAACCAGAGGAGATATTCCTTAAAAAGGGTGAATTTTTTCGGGAATCCATCACAAAGAACGCAGCCGATATTAAGTTTATGTGCTTTATATTCAATGCAGCGCAATATCGAAGCAAAGAATCTAGGCGAGAATTGTTGGGGTTATTTATAGATGCTAATACTAAATTTGAAGACTTCCAGACTCTAGATTATGAATTAACTGCCCGATTTTGGTCGGGCAGTCGAGTGCCTATACTGGAGCGTGAAAAGAACTTTCTTGAAAGCTTATTACCACTTTTCAATTCCATTAAGTTTCTTGAGCATAAGTCTTACGTCGAAAAGCAGATTGAAGACAAATCAAAGTCTATTGAATATGAAAAGAAAAGAGATTATCTGGAAAGCAGATAGCTTGATATGCAGTGAAAGATGGCTGCCCTATAACAAAGTGTTATACAGGCATCGGGTTTATTGATTATGGCAAAAGGCGCGCATACAAATCTCACCAGCCTGATGGGCTTGCGTTTTGGCGCAGCACGGTTAAATTTATTTGCCAGAACCCGAGCACAAAGTGCTCTCGCAGGGGCGGTTAAATCTCATTTTCGTGGCCGTGGTCTTGATTTTGAAGAGGTGCGTCACTACCAGGCCGGTGACGATATCCGTGCAATCGATTGGCGTGTCACAGCCAGAACTGGTGTCGCCCATACCAAACTCTTTCGTGAAGAAAAAGAGCGCCCAGTCTTTGTTGTGCTTGACCAACGTCAATCCATGGCTTTTGGTAGCCAGCACTGTTTTAAATCAGTGCAAGCGGCTGAAATTGCAGCCTTATTGTCTTGGGCTGCACTGAAACAAAGTGACCGTATCGGCGGCCTGGTTTTCAATGACCAGCAACACGAAGAAGTCAGACCCAAGCGTAGTCAACATGCGATTTCACAATTGTTGCATCAAATAGATAATTTTAATCATCAGTTATTGGATTCAAATACTGGAAGTTTGAACCACCACGATTCAAACAATCAAATTAATATCATCACTCTTGAGCTGCGACAAATCATACGCCAGGGTAGTGCTGTATTTATTATTAGTGATTTTCATGGATTCAATGAAGTGGGTATTAAACAACTATATCAACTCAAACGTCACAATGATGTCACGGCTATAATTGTTTCCGATCCCATGGAGTCTCAGTTGCCAATAACGGGTGGTTCGCTACTCACAGATGGCGAGCGACGCATTACAGTCAGCCTGTCAAGCAAGAAATTCAGAAAAGAATTTGCTGAGCAGGCAAATCAACGACGCCAATCGTTGCAACAAAGCTTCATTCAATACGGCATCCCCAGCATTGAAATCAGCACTCAGGACAATGCACAAAAATTGCTGGAGAAGTTTTATGGCAAACGTAAACGCCGCTCACCCAGAACGAGAACATAAAAAATAAAAACATAAAACGCCATGCCAGATAGTCAGCCAAATAATTTGCTCGATCAATTGCCAGCGATACATCTGCCAGCGCCAATATCGTTTTGGCCGCCGGCAATCGGCTGGTGGTTGCTGGCAGGATTGTTGCTCGTCTTATGTGTGTTAGTTGTGCGCTACTTGCAAAAGCGCAAGCGCAAAAATCAATATCGAAAAATTGCTTTAAAAGAGCTGGCAAGACATTGGCAAACGTACCAAAAGACCCGGCATCCAGCAAATTATTTGCTGGCAGTGAATCGTTTGCTAAAACAATTTGTTATGCAACAATATCCCGATAATAACCTGCATACTTTATCGGGCGCGCAATGGTTAAAGGCGCTTGCCGAGCTATCACCACAATCAGGCGTTAATCCCGATACGGCCGCGGCATTACTCGGTATTTATGCGCAGCGTGATGAGCAAAGCAATGAAGACATATACACGCTGCATCCTTTATTCGTACGATGGTTCAAAAGCTTACGTTTAGTAGCGTCATGATCGAGATCGAATGGCCCTGGATATTTCTCTTGTTGCCGCTGCCATTGGCAGTATATTTTCTAATACCCGCAAGCACTACTCAAAACAGCGCTTTACGCGTGCCGTTCTTGCAAGAGGTGATACAACTACAGGGTGATAGCGTTATACGTAAGTCACGCTCCCTATTGCCTGTGTTGTTGATGGCATTGATCTGGTTGTTATTGTTGATGGCATCGAGCCGGCCAAACTATGTCGGTCAAGCAGTGCAATTACCCAGTGCTGCGCGCGACCTCATGTTGGCCGTTGATATTTCCGGTAGCATGGAAGAGAGTGATATGCGTATCAATGGCCGTCCTGTGCGTCGTGTTGATGCCGTGAAACATGTTGTCGGTGAATTTACCCAACGTCGCCAGAGTGATCGCCTTGGTCTTATTTTATTTGCCGACAATGCCTATCTGCAAGCGCCACTGACTTTTGATCTTGCTACTGTAAAACAATTGTTAGACGAAGCGCAATTGGGATTTGCTGGCAGCAAAACTGCTATTGGCGATGCTATTGGCCTTGCTATCAAACGTATGATAGAGCGGCCTGCTGCGAGCAGAGTGGTTATCTTGTTAACGGACGGCGCCAATAATGCTGGCAAGGTCGAGCCATTAGAGGCCGCTAGGCTCGCTGCTGAACAAGGCATTACGCTTTACACCATTGGTGTTGGCGCTGGTGAACAAGTAGTGCGATCCTTCTTTGGTTCCAGCGTCGTTAATCCTTCGCGTGATCTTGATGAAGAGACGTTACGTGAAGTCGCTGCGCTAACCGGTGGCAAATACTATCGCGCAAAAAATGTCGAAGAACTGGAAAATATTTACGCCGAGCTCGATAAGATTGAACCCGTTGATCAAGAGGCCGAAGTATTTCGTCCGCGTGATCCTTTGTTCTTTTGGCCTTTGGCATTGGCGTTGTTACTGAGCGTATGGCTACTTGTATTAGGCAGGGCGCGTTAATGTTTGAGTCCATCATTAACACGCCAAGTGATTTTCACTTTATTCGCCCCTGGTGGTTATTGGCTGTCACCCCGCTAGGGTTGCTGGGTGCCTGGTTGTTGCTGACGCGAACACGTAATAAACCTTGGTCAGAAGTGATTGATGCTGACTTATTAACGCATCTGCTTGATGTCCCGGCGAATACTCGGGCCGCAGTGAAAAAACGCTGGCCTGTTTATGTTGTAGCGCTTGCCTGGTTAATTTCTTGCTTTGCTTTAGCAGGGCCAAGTTGGCAACGTTTGCCACAAATAGTAGAGAAAAAAGCAGATGTCATGGTCGTTATCGTTGACATGACTTTGTCGATGTACGCCACTGATGTTACGCCATCACGTTTACTTAGGGCGCGTTATAAATTGCTCGAATTGTTAGCACGACGAAAAGAAGGTCAGACCGCCTTAATTGCTTATTCGGGCAGTGCCCATATCGTTTCCCCTTTAACCGACGACAGCAAAACCATTGCCGCACTGGTGCCAGCGCTGTCACCCGAAGTAATGCCAAGTATTGGTAGCAATGCTGGTGCCGCCTTTGATATTGCTGCGGACTTGATCGCTGCATCGGGTAGTACCTCTGCACGTATTGTGTGGCTGACAGATGAGCTGCTAAACAAAGACCGCAGTCATATTGAGTCAGTCGTTGCACGTTATTCGGTTGATTTGGTGACGCTGGGTATTGGCAGTAAGCAGGGTGGTTTAATCAAATTACCTGATGGTAAATTTATTAAGGATAATGACCGCAAGCTAATTACCGCCAAACTTAATCGCACGGCGTTACAACAGTTTATTGCCGAACAAGGTGGGCGTTACATTGACCTGCGCACAGATAATAGCGATGTCGAATATTTATTATCAGAATCGTTATTTGATAGCGGTAATTTAGCCTTAGACAAGGTGCGTGATAATCAGCGCACGGTCGAACGTTGGCGTGACCAAGGGGCATGGCTGGCCTTGCTATTAATCCCAATGGTGTTGCTTTCATTTCGCCGTGGTTGGCTATTGAGTATTACTTGTTGCGCCGTATTAATTGCACCACACGATGCCTATGCTCAAACATGGGCCACAACGTGGCAAGATCTGTGGTTAACTCAAGATCAGCAAGCAGCCAAGCTATTGCAACAAGGCAATGCAGATCAAGCGGCCGAATTATTTAATAACTCGCAATGGCAAGGTGTAGCCAATTTTAAAGCAGGAAAATATGCCGAATCTACTAACAACCTAAAAGGAATCGATAACGCCAATGCACACTATAATCGTGGTCATGCCTTAGCGCATGATGGCAAATTAGACGCAGCGATAGCCGCCTATGATAGCGCTCTGGCTTTAAGTCCAAATATGGTCGATGCTAAAACATCCAAATCTTTGCTTGAACAGATGCTAAAACAACAAGAAGAGCAGCAAGGCCAGCAAGGCGAAAATAGTGACGAGCAACAAGAGAGCTCCGAGTCGGGTCAGCCATCAGAGCAACAGGGTTCAAATTCCGATCAGCAGTCAGATGACGAATCGGCACAGCAAAGCCAATCCCCACAAGAATCTGACGAACGTAACAAAGCGGATCAAGCACAACAACACGCTGACGAAGATACAGCACAAGAAGAAAATAAAGCTGAAGAGCGGTCGGCTAAAACAGAAAGTGAACCCGAGTTAGATGGCGAAGATACGCCAGACACTGTGCCACCATTAAGCGAGGCAGAACAACTCAGCGCACAGAAAAGTCAGGCTTTGCAACAATGGCTACGTCAAATACCCGATGACCCCGCCGGTTTGCTGCGCAGAAAATTTCAGTATGAAAGACAGCTAAAGCAGCGCGAAGGCACGGTAATCGATGCTGAGGAAGATGGACAAATATGGTGATACGCAGTTTAATTTTAATCACATTATTGTTAGCCAACAGTGCAAGTTTTGCTTTAACAGCCAAACTTGATCGCAGTTCCTTAGCGCAAAATGAGACCTTAACGCTGCAACTGCAAAGTGATAGCGGTCAAGATTTGTCAGGTTTGGATCTCGCTCAGTTACGTAAAGATTTTGAAGTGCTGAGTCGCTCGACGCAAAGTAACTTCAATATCACTAATGGCAAAATCGTATCGAATACCGCCTTGACCTTGGTGCTTAAACCGTTGCGATCAGGGGATTTACTGATTCCTGAATTTGAGCTGGAGGGTAAAGTGTCGCACTCCATATCGGTGTTTGTTACCGAGCCAAAAAGTGTTGGCAATACTAGCCAGGATCGTGCCGTATTTCTTGAAATAACGGTAGATAAAAAAGACATAGTCGTTGGCGAACAACTACTTTATACCCTGCGAATTCTATACGCGACCGAATTATCTAATGCCAGCTTGCCAGAATTTAAATTAGATGGCGTTGATATTGAGACACTGCTCGAGCAGCGTTACCAAAAAACTATTGACGGTAGAACTTATGGCGTCATTGAACGCCGCTATGCCTTGTTCCCGAATAAAGCAGGTGAGCTACGCATTCCGCAACAAGAACTTAATGCCACAATTGGTGGCAGCGCCAGCCGTTTTGGTTTTAGCATCGAACACTTTGGTCAACGTAGCCAAAAAATTCGCATTGCTTCAGATGAACAATCGGTTAGCGTAAAGCCCATGCCTGATGGCCAGACTATCACCGATTGGTTGCCTGCTAGCCGTCTTACGCTCAATGAGAATTGGGGCAGCGACCTGAACACGCTTCACGTTGGTGAGCCGCTACTGCGAAAAATACAATTGATTGCCGAAGGTTTGCCCGCAGCACGTCTACCAGAGGTTCGCATGGCCGATATTGCTGGTATCAATATCTACCCCGAAAAACCAGAACTAAAAAGCGAAACCACAGAGCAAGGCGTAATAGGTCAACGCACAGAAACGCTAGCCTTTATTCCAACACAGCAAGGTACTTACACTTTGCCCAAGGTGTCGATTAAATGGTGGGATACGCTCAATCAGCGTTATCAATTCGCAGAGTTGCCCGAAAAAACGCTGACTATTCTACCAGCTGTGAACAGCGGCGCCCCATCAACCGATTTACCTTCACTTAATAATCAGCCTGTGTTTGATCCCAATAGTGCTGGTTCACAGAATATAGTGAATGGCGTAGAGCCGTGGTGGCAATACTTGGCTTTGTTGTCTATTTTCGCTTGGCTACTAACACTGGTTTACTTATGGTCAATACGAAACCAGGGCAGTAAAAAGCAGCTCGTGCAAAAAATAGAGGCTAACCCTTCTTTACGCCACGCTTATCGCAAATTAAAAAGCGCCTGTCTAGGTAATGAGGCGGCCTCAGCAAAGTTAGCGCTAGAGAAATGGCTCTCTATTCGTTTTACTCAGCTTGGTTATGGCTCGTTGAGCGACACAATAAAGCGGTTAAACAATGATAAGTTATTAGAGCAAGTGAATGATTTAAATAAACACCTTTATGGTCAGGATGACAGCGCCAAGTGGCAAGGTGCTGGTTTGATTAAGCTTGTTGAGCAATTAGATAAGGTGAAAGATGACAATGAGGTTGGTGGGTTGGCACCGCTGTACCCTAAATTTGGCTGAGTTTTTTTATTAGTTATTTTAATT
>CAYUKF010000101.1:0-6675 GCA_964445215.1 uncultured Thiotrichales bacterium | reverse complement strand
CTTACTATCGTCGTGCTGATCTTTGCAGAACTGACACCCAAGACACTGGCTATTTTACACCCTGAAAAAATCGCCTTCCCTGCTGCATTTGTAATCAAACCTTTATTGAAAATCACTTACCCCGTAGTGTGGATAATTAACACCATTGCCAATGGCATATTGTCTCTCTTTGGTGTCTCAGCAAATTCACGTCAACAAGAAAACCTTAATAGTGACGAGTTGCGTACCGTTGTCAACGAAGCTGCAGCGATGATTCCTCAACGCCATAAGAAAATGCTCATTAATATACTTGATCTAGAAAAGGTCAGCGTCAATGACATCATGGTGCCACGCAACGAAATTGTTGGTATCGACCTCCATGATAGTTGGAAAGAAATTATTGCCGACCTAAAACATGCCGAGCACACACGCATGCCGGTTTATCGCGACTCTATCGAGAACATCGTTGGCTATATCCATGCGCGTAACCTACTAACCATGTTAGATTCTGAGTCGGATCGTGACGTATTTGAAGCCGCCATACGGCCCCCTTACTTCGTCCCTGAAGCAACGCCGCTTAACACTCAGCTACTCAGCTTCCAACGTGAAAAACGTCGTATCGGCTTAGTAGTAGATGAATATGGTGATATTCAAGGTTTGGTTACACTAGAAGATATTCTTGAAGAGATTGTTGGTGAATTCACCACAGTGCGTGGCGCTACTATCCCCGAAATTCAAGCACAAGAAGATGGCAGTTACATTATCGAGGGTAGTGTCACCCTGCGCATGTTAAACCGTATATTAAACCTTGGCTTGAGTACCGACGGCCCAAAAACCCTCAATGGCTTAATTCTAGAGACATTGGAATCCATACCCGAACGCGGCACCAGTGTACTTATTTCAGGACATTCCATGGAAATCAAACAAACAAAAGATAATGTCATACGAGTCGTACTGCTGCGCCCGTTTATCAAGCAAGCACAATCAGGAAAGCTCTGATTAAGCCATAAACAAAAATCTTGAATCAAAATATTTAAGGAAGCTCTTCGTCGCCTAAAGTGCCTACTGTTGGTGTACCCCAAGGATTCGTTTTGCCCCGAGGACACGTAGCAATATCCCCTTAAGGGGGTACTAAAAAGAGCCCCCTTGAGGGGGTCATTTCCTACGGGGCGTAAATCTTTGCGCCCCAAGACAAACCGCGCACTTCACTTATATATGGTATTGTTCGCGCTTTAAAAATCAGTAGATTAAATGTGCACCGAGCGTATTACGCTAAGGTTTAATCAAGACATGCTCTCTTCCTTCTGTGCCGCTATTATTAGGCGCAGTCATGTGTTCCCACGCCTTCGCGAGGGCAGGCTTCGCACTTTCGCGAAACCTGGCTTTCAGGGCATATCGTCACCTCTTACAGCAACTACGACGACTACCCCACCTAATGACCGTTAGCGATAGTTTTTTGGCAAAAATATCAGGGGATAGTGCTATTTCCGTAGAAGATAGCCGAGAATCGCGTATTTTAGACAACATTCGTGGCGTTATTTTTGAACTCGACTCGCATGGTAATTTCAGCTATGTAAACCAAGCCTGGAACAAATTAACCGGTCATTCCTGCGCCATAACACTTAATAAGCCGCTTAGTAGCTATACTCACCCTGATGATGCGGCCCTCTGCCAGACAATGATGAGTCGTATGCATGCGGCGGATGACGACAGCGTAAACGGTGACATACGATTACTGCATAAAAAGGGGCACAGCTTATGGGTCAACCTGTCGCTCGATAGCCAACCAACGGCAAATGGTAAAGCACTCTTCGGCTATATCGCCAGCAGTGACACACACCAACTCAACAATCATTCCGCCAACGTCTCAGCTATGCACGATGCCATTACCGGGGCTTACAATCGGCATTATTTTGAGCTTAATCTGCAAAGCCAAATCAACACACTCACCACACGACCTGAACAACGTGAAGATGACATGACTGCAAGGAATAAATCCTTAATGAACCCGCAGGGTTCTAAGGAAGTACGTAATGATCCTGCAAGGATCTCAGTACAAACAGATCACCACAGCCTGCTTTACCTTGAACTGCGCAACCTTAACCTTATCAACCAAGCCCTCAGCCACAGTGACAGTGACATCGTGCTGAAAGACATTGCAGATCTGCTCTCTTCCTGCCTCAAGCCAAATGACTTGCTGTGTCGCATGGGCGGCTACGAATTCGCCTTATTCCTGCATAATCAAAGTGTTGACGAAGCAAACTCAACCGCAGATGAGATTTTAAAACGACTTTCTGGCTATCGCTACAGCCGAGAACCTTTTAGTTTTATCGTCAGCGGTAATATTGGTATTCGCCTTATTGACAGTATGAGCACTAGCGCTACCAAATACATTGCTGATGCCGTTAAAGCCAGCGCCATAGCAAAAAAACTCGGGCGTAATCGCAGCCATCTCTTCAACCAGGATGATCACGACTGCCGCCTGTCTCATGGCTACGACTGGAATCACCGCATCCACAAGGCAATCGAACAAAACCGCTTACAACTCTACTTGCAACCTATCCGCGTGACTGATAGTCAGCAAATCAACCACTACGAAGCACTATTAAGGCTTATCGATGCCGACAGTGGCGAGGTTATCGAACCCGAACGCTTTATCCACGCCATCGAACGTTCTGGCGCCATCATAGATGTTGATCGTTGGGTCATTAACAATGCAATTCAATTACTTAGCCAGCGACCCGAAATACAACAACTGGCCATTAACCTATCCGCACACGCCTTTGAAGATGAGCAGCTTCACCGCCTCATTCAATCACGACTCAAGCATTTTCAGGTTGCGCCACAGCGAGTCATTATTGAGTTAACCGAAACCAGCCGCCTTATCAACCTCGAACAAACCCATACCGTTATCAAAAACCTGCGCGCGATCGGCTGTCAATTTGCGCTCGACGATTTTGGCACCGGTTTTTGCTCATTTAGCTACTTAAAACACCTGCCTGCCGACTACGTCAAACTCGATGGCTCCTACATCAAAAACATTTGCGACAATAAAGTCGATCAAGCAATGGTGCGCTCAATGAACGATATGGTTCATGCGCTGGGTCATAAAACCATCGCCGAATGCGTCGAAAGCACACAAGCCATAGAGTTACTCAGCGACATCGGTGTTGACTATATTCAAGGCTTTTCCGTCGGCAAACCGCTACCCCCTAGCAACTACCATTAAACATACGGCCATACTGTGGCTCCGAATCATTAGGCTTGAAACTATCTTCAGCAACCGTTAATCTAACTCCTGATCCACATATTTCACAAAGGCCTCGGAATTCAGAGAAAAGGACACACTGTAGCGGTAAATGGTGGCCTTTATGCAAGCTGAGGGATAGATAGTAGACCAAACATTATCAACTATCGTCCGCCTTCGTGAAATATGCGGGTAAGGATCATTGATAGGACATCAATCTTGCAGGAGGCAACGTGTCTATATCCCAACCTATGGGTCAGCCATTAGACAAAGTAACACCAATACCAATTGAGCACTACGAAGCCGGGGATATAATATTAGGCTATCTAAAAGAGTTAGAAGTTGAATACGTGTTCGGCCTTCCTGGCGGTGCAATAGAACCTATTTTTAATGCCTTAGCACGCAGTGCCGCCAGCGACGGGCCGCAAGCCATTATTGCCAGACATGAAGCAGGCGCTGTGTTTATGGCCGATGGCTATGCCCGAGAAAGCGGCAAACTTGGCGTTTGCATTGCCACCAGCGGCCCCGGCGCAACCAACATGATTACCGGCGTTGCATCAGCTTATCAAGATAGAACACCAATACTGGTTATTACTGGTCAGTCTGCTCTCGACACCTTTGGCAGCCATGCTTCTCAGGAATCTTCATGCACAGCTATTGATACCGTCGCCATCTTCAAACATTGCGCAGTCTATAGTAGTCTGGTCTCTCACCCTGATCAGCTAGCATGCAAACTCGTTGCTGCTATTACAGCGGCCTACCAGCACCAACGCCCTGCTCATCTAAGCATCCCATTAGATATCGCGCGCAGCAAATATAAAACACCACCAAATCGTCGCTTATTACCACCCTTTATTACTCACAGCAATATTCTCGATATTGAGATGACAGAATCTCTGTCCAAACTATTACATACAGCATGCAACCCGGTGTTTGTCATTGGTGAGGGCTGCAAAGAAGCTATTGGCAGTATAATTAGCTATTGCGAACAGAGTGGTGCATCCATCGTCACCACCCCTCAAGGCAAAGGGCTTGTCAATCCGTATCACCCGAATTTTTACGGTGTGTGTGGCCTCGCCGGGCATGAGGCCGCAACGCATTTACTGAACTCAACTGAGGTTGACTTAATCGTTATTGTCGGCAGCGCATTAGACCAGCTAGCAATATGTGGATGGCAGCCGAATAATCCAGGCTCACATAAAATCGTTCATGTTGACTCTAATATTGATCACTTTTCTCGTAGCCAATACGCTACCCTCAACGTAACAGGAAATATCAAGCTAGTGTTTGATTATTTAAGAAAGCTGATTAATACAATTAATCTATCACTCGTTCAAAAGAATTGCCCAGCCATCAAAAGAGAGAACAAACCCATCCCTTTTGAGCGACGCCGAATTGAGCGTCGGAAACAAAATACCCTGCCACTGCACGACCAACGAAACAATGAAAGAAGAAATACCACTACGTTAACAACACCACTGTCACGTAATTTTAGGCTAGATGAAGAACTTAAATACCTCGACGATGGCTCACCGCTCAAACCACAACGCATTATGCATGAACTATCAAGACGCACATCTGACGGTACGCGCTTTCTGGCAGATATCGGCAACAGTTTTTTATGGGCCATTCACTATCTCAACCCATGCCATAAAACAAATACCAACAATTTCAATTATTTATATATGGGCATGGGCTTTGCGTCCATGGCCTGGTCTATTGCCGCTGCCATAGGCATTGCATTGGCTAACCCTAAAAAACCAGTGATATGCATTATCGGCGACGGCTCCATGTTAATGAGCGCTCATGAACTGACTGTTGCGGTTCAGTGCAATCTGCCTATTGTCTACATCGTTTTAAACGACCAGGCTTATGGCACATGCAAACACGGGCAAAAACTGGCCGGAGCTGAATCTATCGGTACTGACTTACCCCCCGTTGACTTTGCTTTGTACGCAAAGTCTATTGGCGCCAACGGAATTACGGTAAAATCATTAGATGAATACAATGTCATCGACTTTCCCAAACTACATAAAGCCAGCCAACCAACACTCATCGATGTGCATATCGACACAACAGAATCACCTCCCCTATCAGAACGACTTAAAATACTTGCTTCGGGGCGTAACTAAATTGTAGGGAATAATGCAGGACACTTCAGAAGTCATACATACAAAAATCTGGCGCGAAGAAGCAGAAAACGATAATCCTTTCGTGGCAAAACGCTGTTTTTGCAGTGGCTATGATGTCTATGGCGACTTGCTGGGGAAAATCAGTTGGGTCGATTATCTCTTCCTGTTATATACCCTGGAATTGCCGACGCCCGCGCAAAGCAAACTACTCGAAGGCATTGCCGTCGTGCTGGCAAACCCCGGGCCGCGCGATCATTCTGTTCGTGCTGCCATGTTAGGTGGCGTCGGTGGCTCACACAGCGCCGCCAGTCTCATTGCTGCCTTATCGGTTGGCGCAGGTCAATTGGGCGGCGCCAGAGAAGTCTTTCTGGCCATGCAATATTGGCAACAATGTGCTTGTTCATTACCAGCATGGCAAGCAATTATCGCGCAACCCCCCAAGCCTGCGCGTGTCGATGTCTGGCCTGAGATGGAACACACCCCCGGCTTTGATCCGCATGGCGCTCACTGCGCGACGCCGATTCTACAAAGCCTCAAACACCTTGCTGCACTGTCACCAGGCAAAGCATTGCCCTGGTTACAAACACATCGTGAAGCATTGCAAAACAGCGCCGACATGCCGCTGACCATGACCGGGCTGATGGCTGCCGCCTTGACTGACCTGGAGTTATCACCCGAGCAAGGCGAAATGCTCTACCTATTATTACGCCTGCCCGGCGCTGGCGCACATGCCCTGGAACAACGCCATTATGGTTGGCGTAAATATCCATTTTTTAAAGATGCCGTCACGCTCACCAACGACCCTGGCCCTAGGGGGTGTTAACAATTACCTTCGTTAGCGAGATTCTGAGGCATTTTTCATGCTGGCAAGGCGCGCTGAGGCGTAATAGTTATTCTATTGCAACGATGCGCAACGCCGCCAGCGTGGAAAAGGTCCAGAATCTCGCCACGAACGGTGATTGTTAACACCCCCCTAGTAATAAGGAATCGGAATAGAATGGTACTTACTTAAGAAACATTTATCAGCCACTCCCGTCATTCCGGCATTCTTTTAGCCGGAATCCAGCTATTGAGGCTTGGATTCCGGCTAAAAGAATGCCGGAATGACGTAATGACGCTATTTCAATGTCTTAAGTAAGTGCCATTCGAATAGGAATAAAACATGACCTCACCTGAAAAACTACTAGAAGCAGAAGACAATTGGCAAACAGCGATGGGTTTGTCGTTCCCCGGCGAGCGCGTTGTCATCCGTGGCAAAGACCTGTTCACCGAACTCAAGGATATGCGCTGGATGGAGCTGTTGCTGTTCGCCATTAC
>CAYUKF010000100.1:3880-6737 GCA_964445215.1 uncultured Thiotrichales bacterium | reverse complement strand
AAATTACGCAGTTATCGGTTTGAGTTTTCTCTGATATGGCTACGTAGTCGTAGGTTGACAACTATTATATAAACCATTGAATTTAATTATTTAATTAATTAATTAGTATTTCAAATTAAGTTAGATAAATGTTTGCCGCTATAATCACTAAGCGAACGAGGAATAGTATATTTCACATTTGCCTAAACCGGGATGAATATAGCTGAAACACTCGGTTTAACTAACGTAAGCTAAAATTATAAGTAGTTTATTAGGTCTTCTGGCTAGAAGAATAAGGAATGGCAGGCATATTGCTAGGAAAGCAATGTGGTTTTATAACACGCACCATCATTGATGAGGATGCTGTCATGAAAAAGCTATTTCCGATACTCTTTTTTGTTTTTTACGCAAGCGGCGCTAATAGCAGTAATATGCCACCAGACGTTATGGTGGCCAGTTCTGAAGAACCTACCCACTGCCCCTCAATTTTTATTGAAACCGACGATGATGGTTTAGCCATTAAAATCGAACTTCAAGATCAGTGGGGTTATCGCACGAGCAATACTCCAGATGAGATGACTCACAATCTCGTGCAAATGTGGTATATGCGAAAAATTATGGCATACCGTCCTACTGTGTATATGAATGGTGCGTGGATCGATGGCAGTCCTTGTAACGCTTAATTAGTTTTCAAAGCACTGCTGTTGTTGCAACAGCAGTGTATGCGTAAAACTTTTCTTGGCCTGAATTGTAAAGATTCTATCTTGTTGAGACAGCTCTATTCGTTAGAGCTTTAAGTTTTTATTAGTCTTAGCCTAGTTTATCGTCTGTAGTTATTGATGCATCGTTTAATTTTTTACTGTAGCTGATAGCAAGACTAGCCAGCCCAAGCAACAATATCCCCGCACAAATATAAATAATTCTCTCGCTATCCATTGTTTTTGTATCAACGGTTAGCACACGAGTCAATGCAGTAATTGCGATATAGACAAGAAAGTTAACGGGTAGTTTTTTTGTTTGAAAATAAATACCAATCATCGCACCTAGTTCTAGATAGATAAACAGCAACAATATATCTTCAAGTCTGGCGCTACCGCTCGCTATCATGCCGATATAAAAATGAACGGCCGACCAGACAATCGTCGCGCCGGTTACAAACAGAGCAATATAGTGAAACAGATTAACCAGAGTGGTTCCTGTTTTGCGTATACGTGTAGTCATTGAAAATTCTCTTGCTTATGGGTGGGTTGTATTATACGACTATAGTGGGATGGCACTTACTTAAGAGCTTATCTGTCATTCCGGCGCGCTTTTGGCCGGAATCTAGATTTATCAACTCCTGGATTCCGGCCAAAAAAATGCCGGAATGACGAGCCAATTGACTAATGGTCATTTGACAGAAGCTTAAGTAAGTGCCATTCGCACTATAGTGTACTAATCTGATGATAGATCAAAGTCTTTATGTGATTTCAGATAGAAAATCCGGACATAGTCATCAGTGTTATGGTTCTAAATTCGTGGCAAAGGTCAGTGCTATCTTTACGTTAATCAATTGGAAAAGAGTGCCTTAAAATTATGTCAAAACAAACATTAAACCTTAGTGATGAACTCTACGACTATATTTTATCAGTATCATTACGCGAATCCAAAGAGCTTAAAGCGCTACGTTTAGAAACTGATCAAGAGCCAATGGCGATGATGCAAATTTCTCCCGAGCAAGGCCAATTTATGGCCTTGCTGATAAAGCTGATGAATGCAAAAAAAATTATTGAGATTGGCACATTTACTGGATATAGCAGTCTTGTTATGGCACAAGCTAGCGCCAATGATGCAAAAATAATTGCTTGTGATATCAGTGAAAAATGGACCTCTGTCGCACGTCGCTATTGGCAAAAGGCCGGTGTTAGTAACAAAATTGATTTGCGTTTAGCGCCAGCTATAGAGACTTTAGACGCCTTACTTGATAGTGGCAACGAGGCCAGTTTTGACTTTGTGTTTATCGATGCAGACAAAATTAATTATCAAGCTTATTTTGAAAAAAGCCTGGCATTAGTTCGTCAGGGCGGATTAATCGCCGTTGATAATGTGCTCTGGGGCGGTTCGGTGATAGAGCGAGACAAAATAGATAACGATACCATGGCAATACGGCAGTTCAACGAAAGACTCACGACAGATAATCGAGTGGATATTAGCCTGGTACCGATTGCCGATGGTCTTACGCTGGCGAGAAAGTATTAAACCCGCTATACCAAACCCGTTATTTTTTTAAACATTCGTCCCAATAAGGCTGATCACCAAACCGTTTTACCAGAAAGTCGATAAATACACGTACGCGATAGGACAGGTGGCGCGTAGGTGGATACACAGCATAGGCGTTGAGTGTCTGCCATTGGTAATCTAACAAGATAGGAACGAGTTCTTCGCGTTCTATAGCTTTATAAACAATAAAGACAGGTTGTATCATCAAGCCTCGACCGGCAATACCGATATCCCTTAAAAAACTGCCATTGTTAGCCGAAAAAACACGGTTTAACCGTACACGCCCTACGTTACCCTGCTTATCTTTATACGTCCACACACTGTCGATACGATTGCCATAATGTAAAAAATCGTGGCCAATCATTTCCTCAGGGGTTTGAGGTGTGCCGTGCTGTTTGAGATAATTTGGACTTGCACACGCGATCATGTGTATAGAGATGAGTCGTCTCGCAATAAGCGTCGAATCGTCGAGATCGGTAATACGTATAGCAAGATCATAACCCTCATCTACAAGGTTAATTTGGTTATCGCTCAATTGCACATCAAGCGTTAACTCAGGGTGCGCCTGCATAAAGTCGGCAACAGCAGAGCTTAGGTGCAAGATGCCAAAGCTGAGTGG
>CAYUKF010000100.1:0-3780 GCA_964445215.1 uncultured Thiotrichales bacterium | reverse complement strand
GCATCCTGGCTCCCGTATTGATTGTTGCTATTTTAAGAACAATTTATTCACTTATCTACTGTTTATTCAATCACTACGTGGGCATACACTCATTCTCGACGCACCAATACTAACAATGGAGAGAGTGACTATGAACGCAATAACACACTATGCAGCACCGATAGGGCGAGTACTTATTTCTTTGATATTTATTATGGCTGGCTTTAGTAAAATTACGGGTTATGCAGGAACAGTCGGTTATATGGAGTCTCAAGGGGTTCCGGGGGCATTATTACCCGTAGTGATAGCGACCGAACTCGGTTTAGGGATCTTAGTGCTGATTGGCTGGCAAACGCGCATTGCAGCTTTTTTATTAGCAGGTTTTACTGTATTAACCGCACTCTTTTTTCACGCTGACTTTGGTGACCAAACACAATCCATCATGTTTATGAAGAATATCGCGATTGCGGGTGGTTTGTTGTTTTTGGTGGCTCACGGTGCCGGTATTTTATCGGTAGATAACCGTCAACGTAGTCAAGATGATGCTATCACGGGTGTGGCTTAGCTGATTATTCACTGGCCAAAATTATCAAACAGGAAACATCGTTATGCAATACGTAACAGACGATGGTGCGCAACACAGCAACCGGTCGGTTCGCCGACTGGTTCGTGGTGTGCCTACTACTGATGGTGCAGGGGTCAAATTAACACGGTTAATTGGCAGCTCAGAATTGGCTATGCTAGACCCGTTCTTACTGCTCGATCGTTTTGAATCCGATCAACCCGATGACTATATTGCTGGTTTCCCAGCACATCCGCATCGTGGCTTTGAAACAGTGACATATATGTTAGCAGGGCGGATGCGTCATCGTGATAGCGCAGGCCATGAAGGCGTTATCACAAGCGGCGGCGTGCAATGGATGAGCGCAGCAAAAGGCATTATTCATTCTGAGATGCCAGAACAGGAGGCAGGATTGATGTCTGGCCTTCAATTGTGGGTCAATTTACCTGCTCATAAAAAAATGGCAGAGCCTGAGTATCATGAATATTCCTCGCAAATAATTCCGTTAGAGCAACGTGACAGTGGTTGCCAACTTAAAGTCATTGCGGGTCGCACGAGTCAAGGCACTGAAGGGCCCGTAATAGGTCGCGCCGTAGATCCATTGTATTTTGATGTGTCATTAAGCGGTAATGGGTGTTTTATTGAACCGATACCACGTTCTCATAGCGCATTTATTTATGTGCTTGAGGGTAACGTAACAGTGCTTGGTGAACGCAGCGAACAAGACACTGCAGTAGCTAAAGATGAGTTGGCCATACTGCAAGACGGATATCGTGTACAAATTATCAGTGAACCACCCGGTGCGCGTTTTATTTTAGTGGCGGGTAAACCACTTAATGAGCCTGTCGCACGACGTGGCCCGTTTGTGATGAATACGGATGCTGAGTTGAAACAGGCATTTCAAGACTATTCATCGGGACAATTTTAGTTTTTTTAATATTTATATAGTTAGGAGTATTGAATTAAATATGGGTTTATTAGTTAATGGCCAATGGCAAGATAAATGGTATGACACCAAAGAGAGTGAAGGAAAATTTATTCGCTCTAACGCCCAATTTCGAAATTGGGTGACGCAAGATGGCTCAGCAGGGCTTTCTGGAAAAGCAGGATTTCAGGCAGAAGCAGGGCGTTACCATCTCTATGTTTCCTACGCTTGCCCCTGGGCACACCGAACACTGATCTTTCGTAAGCTAAAAGGCCTGGAAGACATGGTTTCGCTTTCTGTTGTCAACTGGTTTATGGGCGCGTACGGCTGGACCTTTGAAGCTGATAAAGGCGTGCTTGCCGATACGGTAAACAATGCACACTACTATCACGAAATCTATACTCAAGCGGATAAGCACTATAGCGGTCGAGTAACGGTACCTGCATTATGGGACAAACAGACCAATACCCTTGTTTCCAATGAATCATCGGAAATCATTCGTATGTTTAACAGCGCCTTTAATGGTGTTGGTGCGACACCGGGTGATTATTATCCAGTCTCGTTGCGCGATAAGATAGACACTATCAATACGCGTATCTACGATACGTTTAATAATGGTGTTTATAAAGCAGGTTTTTCTACAACACAACAAGCATATGAAGAAGCGGTTTATCCGTTGTTTAAAACCTTGGATTGGCTTGAAGACAGGCTGAGCAAACAACGCTATTTATTGGGCGATACAATAACCGAAGCCGATTGGCGTTTGTTTACCACCTTGGTGCGGTTTGATGCCGTCTATTACAGTCATTTTAAATGCAATATCCGACGCATTATCGATTATCCACACATGTGGGGATATTTACGGGACCTTTATCAACAACCTGGCGTTATTGACACAGTGCATATGGACCATATTAAGAACCACTATTACGCTAGTCACGAATTTGTTAACCCCACGCGTATTGTTCCGGTAGGTCCCAAGATCGATTTTTTAGCAGCTCATGGACGCAAATAAAAGTTAGGACGACACTGTGGTAACTACAAGCTCAACACAGGTGGGTTCATGCTGCGAATAACGATGCGTCGATATGTTCGCTGCAACTACCGCGAGAGCGGTTTAGTCCGGTAGGCGATAGCAGTCGATCGCGTTGGGCAACGCCGAAATTCAAAGTGTTTCCATCCGTTTCGCGAGAAAATCGACGAACGCGCGAACCTTTGGTGCTAACTGTCGGTTATGCGCGAAAACGGCATGGATCGGTGTGCTGTGAGGCATCACGGGGAAACCCTCAAGTATCGGCACAAGATGCCCCTGTTTGAGTTCGGTACGCATCATCCAGGTCGGGATCTTGATGATCCCGAGACCGTCTATCGCAGCATTGCGCAAGAAAACCAGTCCATTCACATTTAGGCGCCCCGAAATGAGTACGTCGATCGCGCCTTCCGGTGACTCGAACCCCCAGTAATTCTTGCCTGGCTTAGTTCGGAAAGAGAGGCAACTGTGTGATGCTAGATCGTTCGGATGCGTCGGCGTACCGTGCCGCTTTAAATATCCAGGGCTCGCGCAAACGAGTGATTGACTGATGGCGATCTTGCGCGCGACTAGGCTGGAGTCGTCGAGATGGCCGACGCGTATTGCAAGATCGAGCCCTCCGTGCACGAGGTCTTGCAAGCCAGCACTCATGTGCAGCCGAACCTGCACCTCGGGGTAGCCGCTCAAAAATTCCGACAAGATTGGCTCGATAAACGCGAGGGCAAAATCTGCTTCAACCGTTATGTGCAGAGTGCCTGACGGTGTGTCTGTGAGCCGGGTTACTGCCAGTCGCGCTGCTTCAAGATCCTCAACAATTCGATGAGCATACTGAAAGTAGATTTCGCCGACTTCAGTGAGACTTTGTCGACGAGTGGTCCGCTGAAACAGACGACCTCCGAGCTCGCCCTCCAATTGGGAGACCTGGCGAGACACCGCAGACGGCGTGAGACCCAGAAACCGAGCAGCGGCTGAAAAACTCCCTTCCTCAACCACCCGCACAAACAGTTGTGTGTTCGACAGCTCACTCATTCGTGAATTATACGCACAAATCTTATGTTCCAAAACCTGTTTTTCAACAAACGGAAATAGATCATGATTTGATCACTTTATTTTCTACGGAGATTCTCATGTCAAAAACCATTCTTATCACCGGCGCATCCACCGGTTTCGGCCGCGACACCGCCGAAACCCTCGCGCAAAACGGCCACAACGTGTTCGCCTCTATGCGCGACCCACTGAATAAAAATAGTGAGCACGCTGAGGCGCTGCAAGCTAAAGGCATTA
>CAYUKF010000099.1:0-6811 GCA_964445215.1 uncultured Thiotrichales bacterium | reverse complement strand
TTAGCGGGCTGCGAGAAAACACTGGAGGTTGACCCGCAACTGATTGCTATTAGTTTTTACGCCAACCTAAAAGATAAAGATTTTGAGAAGGCCAGCGAATTATTCTCTCCTGGCATGCAAGAAAGAGCATCGCACCAAGCCTGGATTGACTTTATGGTAGGCGTACAAGAGGACCTTGGCAAGTTAAACAAGGTGCGTTTCAAAAATATCGAGACCAATACGGTACGCACTGGCCGCATGTTTATCTTTGATGTCGCAGCAAGTTATGAAAAAGGTAATGCTGCCGAGACACTGCGCTTGTTTCAACACCTTAGTGCTACCGATCTTGAAGCGGTGTCTTATGATGTCAGAGCCAATGGACTGACGGTGCGCGCACCACGCTAGGGCGATACGCGCTTAAGAAGGCTGATTAGGGGATATTAATAGATTAGCTTGATTTGCTATTTCTATTGCTACCATTTTCTTTTTAGCTTTATCTGAAGGCCAATTTACTATATTGCCGTGTAGCCTGTGTGGTTTTGGCGCGGAGATCACTTCTACGCCAGCAGAGGTGATGATTATTGCAGTGGTATCTCCGCGGGCTAATAAAGATCGCTGACTTGGTTTGGCCACATATTTAGTACCAATGCCCCATATATCTAGCTCAGAAAGGTTTGAAGTTCTGTAGACGGATGTTTCGCCGTCCTTTGCGGGCATATAGGCGGCATACTTGACTGTTTTATTTGAGCGACTGAAATGTCGTTTGCTTAGTATATATCTGGAGATTTGTTCATTACTCTTTATCAAGCTTTGGTTTTGTAAATTATTTACAAATACGCTTGATTTGGTCAACAATCGTTTGAGGAATTGAACCATTAAATGTTTCTACTCCCTGAGTATTATTGCCTTTGCCTATGAGTCCTGCATAGGTGACACGATTGGTGCCATCAACACTGGCGACGAAGATACGGTCTTTACCAAAGTCCCATTCAAAGCCAATATCACCCGTTGGTTCAGGGACAATATTGGGGCTAGGTAGGTATGATGGCAATGCGTTTATGAACCTAATTGCATCATTGTATGTACTATTATTAATTGGTAGGGCGCTGTATCCATCCCAATTTTCACTTTGGCACTCGAGATAAGTTTCCCTGAGGGCACTAAAAACCTGTCTATGGTGATCCCAGGTAGATGCTTTGTTTAAGTCAGTAAAAGTATCGGCAACTATCTTCGAGAGTTTTTTGGATGCTCCACTTGATCCGGTGTTACGATCCTGGAATGGAATATATTGCATGCTTGGTTCATTGATGCATAGTGTAGTCATGCAAACAGCTCCTCTGCTTTTTGTCCTATGCTTTCCTTGAACACCATATTTTTGAAGTGTCTTAATTCTTCAAGCTTTTCCCAAAAATCATTTTCCGTCGGATTAAATGATTTTGCAACAAAAACATCAATATCCAGCACAATTGATGCATGGCCTTGCTGTATTTTCTCAAGTGCTTGAGTCAAAAAACCATGCGTTTCTTCTGACAGAGGGTCGCGGATATGGATTCTAGTGAGGAAATTATCTATTTTTTGCGGTAGGTTTTCTGGAATTTGCGGCGGTGCTGACAGATATTCGCCAATATCTGTTCCATTTGGTACTTTCAATATATTGATATAACGTGTTCCGACGCGAGTAATTGTGTTTGGCGAGGCTGCCTCTACATAGATATTCCAAAGCCTCTCTGCTTCCATTTTCATGGATTCCCAAGAATCATAGGGTTTTAACCTACTGAAAGTAAACCCATCTGTTCTGAACTGAACAACATTGCACTGGTCTTGTGAGCTATAACGATAGCCAGCGATGCCATGATTCATGGTTAAGCTTGTTGGTTTACCCTCTTGATTGTGAATCCCTAGTTGTTGAAGGTGTATGACGTCGTGTTTAGGGTATAGGTCAGAAATTAGCGCATATTTCGAGTTTAGTGCGTCTGGGGTTGCTCTTTCGGTGACAGCAACCTGAATATCAATTAATGCCTCATTGATTGGCGCATTGTTATAGTGAAAACTATACTTTTTTCTACGATCATCTATTTCACTATTGTTTACATTTTCTTGTGTAGAACTCACGATTTAGCCGGTTATTCCATGTTAGGTGGTCAATATCTTAATTATTCTGACGGATATCGTCGGGCACTGTATCGACACCCTATTATAGCTGCTGAATAAACTTGATTGATATAGTAGACATTTGTTGAGGTAGATTGTTTCATTGAAGATTGATAGTAACAACTCAGGATGCTTTATGCTTAGGCGCCACGATCCATGCGACGATAACTGATAGCCTCATGCAGGTGTGAGCTGGCGATATGCTCGCTAGCCGCTAAATCGGCAATGGTACGTGCAACCTTGAGAATGCGATGGTAGGCGCGAGCGGAGAGTTTAAGCTGTGTCATCGCTTGTTGCAGTAGCTTGGCATCTTCATCGCGTAGTGCGCAGGTTTGTTTAATTTCTTTTTCACTGAGCGCTTGATTGGTTTTATTGCAGCGTTGCGTTTGTAATAAACGCGCGGCTTTGATGCGTTTGGCCACATCAAAGCTTGATTCGGCTAGCGCTCTGTTATGCAGTTCTTGTATCGGCACTGCGGGCACTTCAACATGCAGGTCGATACGGTCGAGCAAGGGACCGGAGATACGTGAGCGGTAGCGGTTGATTTGGTCGGGCGAACAGCGGCAGGCGACGTTGCTATCACCATAGTGGCCACAGGGGCAAGGGTTCATGGCAGCGATTAATTGAAAGCGTGCGGGGTACTGTGCTTGCCGTGCAGCACGTGAGATTGAGATGCTGCCAGATTCCAGGGGTTCGCGCAGCACTTCTAATACCTTGCGATCAAACTCCGGTAGTTCGTCGAGAAATAACACGCCGTTATGTGCCAGTGAAATCTCACCCGGTTTGGCAAGGCTGCCACCGCCCACCAGCGCGACTGCCGATGCGGTGTGGTGTGGATGGCGAAAAGGACGACGCCCCCAGTGTTGCCAGTCGATGCCATGATTACTGACGGAACTGATCATCGCTGTTTCCAGCATTTCGTCCTCGGTCAGAGGCGGTAAGAGTTTAAGCAAGCGTGATGCAAGCATTGTTTTGCCGCTGCCCGGCGGGCCGATCATAATGAGGTTGTGGCCACCTGCGGCAGCGACCTCCAATGCGCGTTTGGCATGAAACTGCCCATGCACTTCACTCAGGTCAGCGTCGTCGTTGGTGACCTCAATGTGTGGTCGTGGCGTGATACGCGCCAGTGGTTTGATCGCTTGCAGGTGCGCGCAGACGGCAAGTAAATGATCAGCGCCAACACAATGCGCTGTTTTAATCAGGCTGGCCTCTATCGCATTGGCAGAAGGCAAGATCAGTCGATGCCCGGCCTTGCTGGCGGCCAGCACAAAGGGTGCGACACCATGGCAGCTACGCAAGCCACCATCAAGCCCCAGTTCGCCGATGATTTCGTAGTCGTCGAGCGTGCTTTGTTTGATCTGCCCTGAGGCGCACAAAATACCCAGCGCAATGGCGAGATCGTAGCGCGCGCCTTCTTTCGGTAGGTCGGCAGGTGCTAAGTTAACGGTAATACGTCGTGGTGGAAAATCGAACTGCGAATTTAGTAAAGCGCTGCGTACGCGATCTTTACTTTCTTTGACAGCAGTTTCGGGTAGCCCAACAATAGAAAAACTGGGCAGACCACGCGACAAATGTACTTCAACAATGACTGGCGGCGCACTAATGCCGACTGCGGCACGACTCAAGACCTTGGCTAAGGCCATAACAACATCCTTGTTAGTGTCGGCACAGCATCGGCTGCGACGATGATAAAGCGTTACTTAGTCAGCAACTCTTTCTTTAAGTGCTTCCAGTTGCGTAAGTTGTTTTTCCAAGGCATCTACTTTACTGCGTGTACGTTCAAGTACGCTACGTTGCACATCGAATTGCTCTCGCGTGACTAAATCCAACTTGCCTAAGCGTGATTGCAGCATAGCTAGAAATTGTTGCTCCAGGTCAGCTTGTATTTCGCGTGCACCGCTGGGTACAGCGGCAGCGAGTTTTTTTGCCAGCTCATCAAACAACGTCGAGTTGATCATTTCTAGGGTAATCCAAAAGAGTAACAGTCGGTATCTTATCCCATCGAGCATCTTGCATAAATGGTTGAATAAAGCGAGCCATAGTGGTGCGAAGCCCTATAAAAAGCGAGCCACATTGGTGCATGGGTTCTGCGTTAAGCATGTCACACAATATAACACTATGATTATTATCATAAAAAAAGTTTGGCACAAATGATGCCCCTCATTATTCGTCTAATAGCGTGAGCTTGCTTGTATTGCGGAGTTGCGGTGTCGAGTGTGTTGCACACCTTCAGGGTTTTTTTACTCCGAAGGTGCATTGTAATTATCCCTTAAAGGGGTACTTCCTGTGGCCGCAGGTCTTTGGGATGTGCCCACCACGAACATCGTAGTGCTAGAGATTGGGCCAGGATCGCCAGGGGTCGTATTTGACGACTAGGAGGGCGCAGTTTTTGTTGTGCAGGATAGTCGAACCATTGTTTTGTAAGGAGAGGATATGAAGTTAGTGACGGCAATCATTAAGCCATTCAAGCTTGATGACGTTCGTGAAGCGTTGTCGGAAGTTGGTGTAAAGGGGATCACCGTGACCGAGGTCAAGGGGTTTGGTCGCCAGAAGGGCCACACCGAACTTTATCGTGGCGCGGAATACGTGGTGGATTTTATACCCAAAGTCAAAGTTGAAGTAGCAGTTAGCGACGATATGACAGACCAAGTGATCGAGTCGATCACTAAAGCGGCCAACACGGGCAAAATTGGTGACGGCAAAATTTTTGTTTATGACATGAGCCAGGCCATTCGTATTCGTACCGGTGAAGTTGGCGACGAAGCTTTATAAATTTAATTTAAGTTAACTTCTACGGAGGACGTTATGGAAGCAAATATTTTTCACCTGCAATACGCCATGGACACCTTTTATTTCCTGGTGTGCGGCGCGCTGGTAATGTGGATGGCCGCAGGCTTTTCCATGCTGGAAGCTGGCTTGGTGCGGGCTAAAAACACTACTGAAATTTTAACCAAGAACGTCGCGCTGTATGCTGTTTCTTGCATTATGTATATGGTTTGCGGCTACGCTATTATGTACGACGGTGGGTTTTTCTTGTCTGGTATCGCTGAGGTAAATGTTGATGAGGTTCTCGCTGGCATGGCAGAACAAGGCGACTTCACGGGTGGTGCAACCTATGCTAAGGCCTCTGATTTCTTCTTCCAGGTTGTCTTTGTCGCCACAGCGATGTCGATTGTTTCTGGCGCCGTGGCAGAGCGTATGAAACTCTGGGCCTTTTTGTTTTTCGCCGTGGTGATGACGGGCTTCATCTATCCAATGGAAGGTAGCTGGACTTGGGGTGAGCAGTCTGTATTTGGTATGTTTTCGTTGACTGGCGATGAGGGTATTGGTTTTTCTGACTTCGCCGGCTCAGGTATTGTCCATCTGGCGGGGGCAACAGCAGCGTTAGCCGGTGTTATTTTGCTGGGCGCCCGTAAAGGCAAATACGGTAAGGATGGCCAAGTACAAGCGATTCCTGGTGCCAACCTGCCGTTAGCTACTTTAGGCACATTCATCTTGTGGATGGGTTGGTTCGGTTTTAACGGCGGTTCAGTGTTAAAACTGGGTGACATTGCCAGCGCGGCGTCGGTGGCTATGGTGTTCTTGAATACCAATGCCGCGGCTGCGGGGGGCTTGGTTGCGGCGTTGGTCTTAGCGCGTCTGTTGTTCGGTAAAGCTGATCTGACTATGGCACTTAACGGTGCCTTAGCAGGCTTGGTGGCGATTACTGCTGAGCCTTCTACGCCAACGGCTTTGCAAGCAACGTTGATTGGCGCAGCCGGTGGCGTCATCGTTGTATTGTCCATCATCTTGCTTGATAAGCTCAAGATCGATGACCCTGTTGGTGCGATCTCAGTTCACGGTACAGTTGGTTTGTTTGGCCTATTGGTGGTACCGCTAACTAACGAGGGCGCGGCTTTCACTAGTCAGCTAATAGGTGCAATCACCATCTTTGTTTGGGTTTTTGTCACCAGCTTGATTGTTTGGGGTGTGCTAAAAGCTATCATGGGTATCCGTGTTAGTGCAGAAGACGAATACGCAGGTGTTGATCTGTCTGAATGTGGCATGGAGGCCTATCCAGAGTTCAGTAACAAATAAATCCCTGACCAAGTCAGGCTTTTAAAGGGCGTCCCTAACGAACAGGGACGCCCTTTTTTGTGACCGAATTAGAGGGTTTTTGCTAAAACTATGGAAATTGGCCGATAATCGCGTTAAGTTAGCAGTCAGATTCACTATATTAGAATTGTTCGTATGATTAAATTCTGCATTGCTACTTTACTCGTGCTGTTATTTTCAAGCGCACAGGCTAAACTCTATCAGTATGAAGATGCCGATGGTAATGTTTATTTTACTGATGTACCGCCTATTGGTGCCAATGTGCAAGAGTATGAGGCTAAAGGAGGGAAGTCTAGTACAGCAAATGTAGAGAAACTGCATGCTGAGCGTGAGGCGCGAGTTAAAGCAAAAGAAGCGACTGCCAAGGCTACAGTGGTTTCTGAGCAAGCAGCCAAGGATCAAGAGATTCGTGACAAGAACTGTGAGATTGCGCAAGAACGTTTACGCTTTTATAACGACAATGCTGGACGACGTATTCGTGTTAAAAATGCAGAAGGCGAATATATCTATAAGACAGCAGAAGAAACCATAGCTAACACAGAAGCGGCGAGCAAACTCGTTGATGAATGGTGCAATCCACCTAAGC
>CAYUKF010000098.1:0-6854 GCA_964445215.1 uncultured Thiotrichales bacterium | reverse complement strand
CGACGCGTACGCGATTATGCTGAGGTTAAGGCAGATGGGCGTATAAACCGTGAAATTGCTGCGGCAGCGCTCGACATGCTCAAAGTTGATGCGAATGGGTTTGATGCCATGGATCATCGTTTGCTTGAAGCCATTGTCAAAAAATTTGACGGTGGCCCGGTTGGTGTTGATAGCCTGGCTGCTGCTATTGGTGAAGAACGCAGCACAATAGAAGATGTTTTGGAGCCGTATTTAATTCAGCAGGGCTTTATGATGCGTACCTCGCGTGGTCGTGTTGCAACACAGAGTACCTATCATATGTTTGGGTTAAACGCCCCCTCGGGGGGTAATGCGCCAAGACAGACTGAGCAACCGGCATTAGAACTCTAAGTAACGAAGTTTGTTTGGTTGGCACGTGTTTTATGAAGATGTAAGCAGAGGTGCTGTTTATCACGTTAGATTTTAATGTTTATGGGGCAAACGCGAAGCGAATGGTTACATTTTCGTGCTATGAAAGATCAATGATTGAGGAGCTTGTCGAGTGAATACAGATATGTCGCTGATTACCCTGGTCGCAGAGGCCAGTGTCGTGGTGCAGTTGGTGATGCTGGTGTTGGTACTGGCATCGATGGCGTCATGGAGTATTATTTTTCATAAAGCGCGCGCAGTCAAAAAAGCCACCAAGGCCGCTGACACCTTTGAAAATAACTTTTGGTCTGGTGGTGAACTCAATACCCTCTATCGAAAACTCACGTCGAGCACTAAGCATAGTCATGGCATGGAGGCCATGTTTGAATCTGGCTTTAAAGGGTTTTTGCGTTTACGTAAGCAACAAAACGTTGATGCGGAAGCAATGGTTGAAGCGGCGCAGCGTTCTATGCGTGTCACCATGAATAAAGAAATCGATACGCTTGAACGCAACCTGCCATTTCTTGCCACTGTTGGTTCGACCAGCCCCTATATTGGTTTGCTCGGGACGGTTTGGGGCATTATGAACTCCTTCCGTGCGCTAGGTAATGTGCAGCAAGCAACGCTTGCTATGGTCGCACCAGGTATTGCTGAAGCGCTGATTGCTACTGCGATGGGGCTATTTGCCGCCATTCCTGCGGTGATTGCTTTTAATCATTACAACACTGATGTTGAACGATTGATTGGTCGTTACGATAATTTCATGGAAGAATTCACTAGTATTCTTCATCGTCAAGCACACGTATAGACAGGTACTGCACAGATGCGTCGCCATAAACGCAAACCGCCAATGTCAGCGATTAATGTTGTGCCATATATCGACGTCATGTTGGTCTTGCTCATTATTTTTATGATTACAACACCGTTGCTGCAGCAAGGTGTTGAGGTTGATTTACCGTCTGCTGCTGCGAACCCTATTGAGAGTGATGAGGGCGCTGGTGATAGCTTGGTAGTCAGCGTCGATGCACAAGGAAATTATTATCTCAACACGGGTGATGACGCCGACCAGCCCAAGTCAGGCAATCAAATAAGGCTCCATGTCAAAGCTGTGCTAAAGCATAAGCCCATGACAAAGATTTTTTTGGCGGGCGATAAAGAAGTAAATTACGGCGCTGTTGTAGGGGCAATGGTATTGTTACAGCAAGCTGGTGTGCCCAACATAAGTTTTTTGACTGATCCGCCTGAACAACAAGACCAACAATAGCGAACCATGTTAGGGTTTTACGAAAAATTCAGAGCCTTAATATTGGCTGTGGCAGTGCACCTTCTCATCGGTTCGGCATTAGTGTTTGGTTTTGACCGTAGCACACACATATCCAAGCCTATGGCGCGAGAGCAAGTTGAGATTATCAAAGGTACTGTCGTTGATGCGTCGGCTTTTCAGGAGCAGCTTGATAAGCTTAGACAGCAAGAAATAGACAAACAACAAGCGGAAATTGATAGGCAGAAAAAATTAGAAGATGCTGCGAACCAAGCAGAAAAACGGCAACGCAAAGCCGAAACAGCGAAAAAGAAGGCCGAGTTAGAGGCCAAAAAGCTCGCCGAGGAAAAAGTGGCTGATGAAAAACGTTTGGCTGAGTTAACAGTCAAACGTAAGGCAGCAGAAGAAGCAAAACGTAAAGCCGAACAGGAAAAGAAAAAAGCTGAAGACGCAAAAAAGAAAATTGAACTCGAAGCCAAAAAAATAGCCGAACAAAAAGCGATTGAAGAAAAAGAATTAGTGGCAATAGAAATCAAACGCAAAGCAGAAGAAGCGGCCAAGAAAAAGGCCGAAACAGCACGCAAACAGGCAGAAGCGGAAAAACGCAAAGCTGACGAAGCTAAAAAGCAAGCCGAAGCAGCGCGTAAGCAGCGCGCAGCAGAAGAGCAGCTGCGGTTTGATCAGTTATTAGAAAGCGAAGGTGATGGCCTGGAAAATGAAAACCAGAGCCAATTACAGATATTAGAGCAACGATATATCAATGACATCCAGCAAAAAGTGCAAAGTTCATGGTTACGACCCCCTAACTTTCAGGTGGGTTGGGAATGTATTGTTAATGTTAAGCAGGGGCCGGGGGGCTTAGTGATAAGCGCCAATGCAGGGACTTGTGATGGCGATGAGCAATTTCGTAATTCTGTTGAAAATGCGGTATATCGTGCAGAACCGCTGCCACCACCTGAAGACTCAAGCCTTTTTGCGCGAGAGTTGAAGCTAACGTTTAGACCGGAAAATTAAATGAAATCATTGAAATATATCGTTATTGGTTTAGTGCTAGCTATGCTGACTACGGCTGTATGGTCAAAGCCCTTGGAGATTGAAATTACCCAAGGTATTGATAGCGCTTTACCGATCGCAATAGTGCCCTTTGGTTGGGATAGTGAGACGGTAATACCACTTGATGTGGCAGAAGTGGTGACGAATGATTTGCAACGTAGCGGCCTGTTTGAAGCGATCGATGGCAGTGATTTTTTGTCGGCACCGACGGCCATCGATGACGTTAAATTTCGTGATTGGCGTTTGTTGAATGCCAGCAATCTCATCATTGGCAATATCACCGTAGAAGCAGATGTGTATGTGATTGAGTTTTACGTATTTGATGTCTTCAAAGGTAAAAAACTAACCGGCTATGCCTTACGTGCGAACAAGCATAGTTTACGCAATGCTGCGCATCAGGTGAGTGACATCGTTTATGAGGCGCTTACCGGCCAGCCTGGTGCCTTTGCTACACGCATTGCTTATATTTCTGTTGCTGAAAATGCGGGTAAGAAACGCTATTCTTTGCAAGTATCGGATGTCGATGGTTTTAATCCGCAATCGTTGTTGAATTCGCCCGAGCCTATTCTGTCACCAAGCTGGTCACCTGATGGCAGTCAGATTGCCTATGTGTCTTATGAAGAGCGTCGTCCACGTATCTATATACAAGATGTGGTAACAGGCCAACGTGAGGTGATTGCATCGTTTCCTGGCCTCAATAGTGCTCCGGTTTGGTCACCCAATGGTAAAAAGCTTGCCTTGGTATTGTCCAAAGATGGTAATCCAGATATTTACGTGATGGATATGGCCAGCCGAGATTTAAAGCGCTTAACGACGAGCGCAGCCATTGAAACCGAACCGACCTGGTCGCCAAATGGAAAGACACTGGCCTTTACCTCGGATCGTGGCGGTAATCCGCAGATTTATCGGGTCTCTGTCAGTGGTGGCCGCAGTGAGCGCCTGACATTTGAAGGTAAATATAATGCTCGGCCACGTTTTTCGCCGAATGGTGAGTATTTAGCGATGGTACATGTTGGCAATAACAGTGGTGGCGCCTACCGTATCGCAGTGCTTGATATGGATATTGGCACGTTACGGGTGTTAACCGAAGGCCAGTTGGATGAGTCGCCAAGCTTTTCGCCAAATGGTAGCATGATCATCTACGCAACCGAGGAGCAGGGTCGTGGCGTGCTTGCTGCCGTGTCGACAGATGGGCGAGTACATCAGCGTTTGAGTATCGAAGACGGCGATGCCCGGGAACCAGCCTGGTCTCCTTTTAAAAATTAATGTTAAAGAGGATAAATAATGATGAGAACAATTAACCGATTGTTGTTGGCAGCGTTAGTTTTGGCTATGGCTGCATGTTCGTCTACTAAGCAGTCAGGTGATGGTGTGCTCATTGAAGACCGTCAGCCTTCTGAATTTTCAACAGAAAACGGTGAAGATGGCGTTTCAGTGGCTGGTGTTGGTGATAATGGTGGCGTCATCGGCAGTGAAACTAGTGGCATTGGCAGTGAGAGTACTTCTTCGCTGGCAGCGCTTGAAGATCCTGATAGCCCGCTTGCCGAACGCATTATTTATTTTGCTGTCGACTCCAATGTCATTGGCAATGAATACACGGCCATGATTGAGGCGCATTCTCGTTTTTTGGCTGACAATCCAAATGTTAATGTTATTCTTGAAGGGCATACCGACGAGCGCGGCACACGCGAATATAACCTTGCTCTTGGCGAGCGCCGAGCTAAGTCCGTGCGTGATTTTCTGCTTCTACAAGGCGCGTCATCAAGCCAGATCGAAACCATCAGTTATGGTGAGGAACGCGCTGCTCAGTTTGGTCAAGGTGAGGCGTCTTGGGGGCAGAATCGCCGTGTAGAGATTCTCTATGACAATCGTTAGAGCATAACAATGTTATCTCGTTGTTTAGGTGTTACCAGTCTTTGTTTGGCGGCGTGCCTGATGGTTTTACTGGGGGCTCCGTTGGCAGTCGCTGATGAGACTGCCTTGGAGCAAAGAATTTCACGTTTGGAGCGTGCGTTTGAATCGCAACCATTGGTTGAAATGTTGCGTCGACTAGAAGCGCTGCAACAAGATGTGCAGCAGATACGTGGTGAACAGGAACAGTTAAACTACAGCATAGAAGGCATTAAGAAACGTCAGCGTGATTTATATCTTGATATAGATCAACGTTTGGCGACATTAGAAGCGTCTACTGTTAGTAACAGTGGGACAAGTAAACCGGCAACAAATAATGTACCTAGTGGTAGCAATGCAGCAGCGACTACTGATGATCGTAAAGAATTATCAGAGTATCAAGGCGCTTTTGAGATTTTGCGTGCGCGCCGTTACGATGATGCAATTGTCGCGTTTCAATCTTATGTCGAGCGCTACCCTAGTGGAAAATACTCTGCCAACGCCAAATATTGGTTGGGTGAAGCCAACTATGTTACGCGACGTTTCCCTGTTGCGATTGAAGAACTTAATAAAGTCTTAAAAGATCATCCTCAAAGTAACAAAGTGCAGGATGCGCTATTAAAAATCGGGTTTTCTTATTATGAGTTAAAACAGTGGCCAGAGGCACGCACGAGTTTGCAAAGACTAGTTGATGTTTACCCAAACACAACCGCAGGTAAGCTTGCGCTTAAACGGCTCGATCAGATGGATGCCGACGGGCGCTAGTCGCCCAAGCCCTGTTTTACGAGTTTTTTGTCATGTCCGAAGCCAGCCTGCGTATCTCCGAGATATTTTATTCACTGCAAGGCGAGGCCGCAGACGTTGGTTTTCCCACGGTTTTTATTCGCTTAACGGGTTGCCCCTTGCGTTGTACTTGGTGTGATACCGAATACGCATTTCATGGCGGCGAAACCTTAGATTTTGATGCAATTTTGTCTCGAGTGGCTACGTTTAATACACGACGAGTGACCGTCTCCGGTGGTGAGCCGCTGGCACAAAAGCAATGTATCGATTTGTTGCAACACCTTTGCGACCAAAACTATCAAGTTTCGCTTGAAACCAGTGGTGCAATGGATGTGTCCGTGGTTGATTCACGAGTCGTGAAAGTAGTTGATGTTAAACCGCCAGGGTCAGGTGAGAGCAGTAAAAATCGTATCGAGAATTTTCAATTTTTAAATAAAAATGATCAACTAAAATTCGTTATTAGTCATCGTCAAGATTATGATTGGTCGTTGCAGTTTATTGATCAACATAACTTATCGCAATATTGCGATATTCTGTTTTCACCTGTGTATCAAGTAATGTCTGCCACAGATTTGGCTGATTGGTTGTTAACAGACCAGCGTGATATTCGTTTGCAAATACAGTTGCATAAGTATTTATGGGGTGAGGTTGCTGGAATATGACTACCAAAGTGATTAGCAATGGCGCTATCGTCTTGCTATCGGGTGGCCTTGATTCGGCCACCGTGTTGGCTGATACCATAGAACGGGGCTACCAAGTCTATGCATTGAGCTTTGATTATGGCCAACGCCATTGTAGTGAGTTAAATGCGGCACATCAGCTTGCGCAAAATTCAAGCGTTGTTGAACATCGCGTGATGGATCTCACTGCGCTGGGTATATTAGGTGGTTCGGCGTTAACGGATAACACTATCCCCGTGCCTGAGCAAGACAGCGCGGCAATACCAGCGACCTATGTGCCGGCGCGTAATACCGTGTTCTTATCTTATGCTCTGGCCTGGGCTGAGGTTCTCGGGGTCAATGATGTTTTTATTGGTGTTAATGCAGTGGATTACTCAGGCTATCCAGATTGCCGGCCAGAATTTATACAGGCGTTTTCTGCTATGGCGAATCTAGCAACCAAGGCGGCAGTCGAAGGGCAGCCATTTCGCCTACATACCCCGCTAATTAACATGAGCAAGGCCCAAATCATCTGCCGTGGTAGCGAGCTGGACGTTGACTACAGTCTCACTGTATCTTGCTATCAAGCCGACGCTGAGGGGCGCGCTTGTGGCCACTGTAATTCATGTCGGCTACGTGCCGAAGGGTTTCGTACTGCCGGAATGCCTGACCCGACACTATATTGCTAGTTAACCCTTGTTTTTCCTGGCTTTTTTAGTAAAATGGCGCGTTCCCTTACGACGGGTCGTTAGCTCAGTTGGTAGAGCACCGGACTTTTAATCCGATGGTCATAGGTTCAAATCCTATACGACCCACCATTT
>CAYUKF010000097.1:0-6884 GCA_964445215.1 uncultured Thiotrichales bacterium | reverse complement strand
ACATTTTTAATAATTGCACGGCCATTCTTATTATCATGCCAAGGCTTAAATAGTCGCCTAACAAATCAAGCACTAGCCAGTTATTCGGTCATCGCGAGATTTAGCTGGCTAACAAAAAATCGCAGTGAATACCTACGCGTAAAGCTAATACATCAAGGTGGACAGCTTTGTGCGCAAGCATATTCATCGCAGGATTCCGGAATTCAGTCATCGTTACATCATAGTGATGGACTTGTACGCATTGAAGCGGGGTGCAAAATCGAACCTGGTGATAAAGTCGATTACACTCCATATAGTGCTTTATTCAACCTGCCAGTATGAGCCCAGCATGAATAGGGCACATGCGGACATATTGATTCTAGCTGGCGGTAAAGCACGGCGCCTAAATGGCATCGACAAGGGCTTGATAATGCTGAACAAAAAACCCTTGATTGAACATTGTATAGGACGATTAAATCACAACCTTTATCATAACAGGGCTAATCTAATCATTAGCGCCAATCGCAATCACAAGAAATATTCAAATTATGCGCAACATGTTGTTAGCGACATAATCGGTGATTATGAAGGCCCTTTAGCGGGTATCTATACAGCGTTAAAACATATACAAAGCGAGTATCTGTTAGTCATACCGTGCGATATGCCTTTTTTACCTTTAGATCTTTACGATCAATTAAAAAGCACAATACACAACAACGCTGCTTGCGCAGTAAAGCATTCAGACCAAATTGAGCCATTATTATTACTATTGAAGAAAACCCATATCCCTGGCATTGCAAACTATCTGAACGATGGCCGTCGCAGTGTTATTGCTTGGCTGCAAGAGAATCATTGTGTCTATGCAGAGTACAACAATAAAGCAAAGCACTGTATCAATGCCTGGCTTAATATCAACACTTGGCAAGATATCAACCTTGCTGAAAAATTAATAACTGAACAGTCAAATGTAGAAAAACGTTTACCGAAGCCGAAGAATTTGCTCCTGACGTCCGCTCTGTAGCAAAAAAGAACGGTGTGGTTGAAATTCTGGCATTAATTCTAACAAGCGGCTTTGAGTAAAGCGTGGCGACGGACAGAGTTCACCATCATGTTGCTCACAATGCAGAGTATCTTCAGCCATAATTCGGTATTTTGCAGGCTGTGCTGCCATGTCTTTTTGCGTTGCTAAAGAGAAGAAACATAATGCATTAAGACGCGCATGTACGGCGATGAAACGGGAAAATCGCCGAATATTTTCCTCACTAAGATAGTTAACAATGTCCCAGCCAAGAATGACATCAAATTGTTCCTGAGTATTAAAGGGTAATAACTCAGAGAACAGCGGGCTAAAAGCAGGGTGTTCAGCCCAAGGTTCGCCATCTAACGGCAGCGACTGTAACCAATCACCAATATACAAACGGCATTGATAAGAGGATAAAAACTCGACATTGCTGGCAAGCGGCTGCCCCAAGTCGAGAATGTTAACCTTTTTGCCTTTATTGATTCGCTCAAAGATCAGTTGTAACCCAGGCGATCGATATTCTAACTCATCAACATTGGGCGCTGAAAAAAGTGCAGCGCCCTGCGCTCTAAACATCGCTATTTCCTAATTGCAACGCGCCCTCGGGGTGCAACAGCTTCAACCTTATGCCCACCACTACCTACATTGGCATGACTAACAGCAGCAGGCTCGACAGACTTTTCAATAGCAGGCTTGCTAGCAACACTCATCTCGATACTGCCTTTAAATTTACAACCGTCTTCTAGTGCAACACGTGGAGCTTCGATGTTACCTTGAACAACGCCAGATTTTTTTATAACGACTTGCTCATCACCAAACAGACCACCTTCAACCCGCCCTTCAACAATAATGACACGGGCACGAACATCAGCTTTTACATGGCCATCTTTACCGACCATAAAGCTATTTTGTTTTAGTGTAATGGTTCCTTCAAGACGACCATGTACGATTAAGTCTTCTTCACCAATTAGATCGCCTTTAATAGCAATTGATGAACCAATTGTTGCTTGCCCACGACCACCTGTACTCACAGATGCTTTTGTTACCTGCTGTTCATTCATTTCAGATTCTGGTTTTCCAAACATATTAATCACTCACCTCAGGCGAGATCTAAGACTACAGACCGCCCAGTTAAATTACTTAGAAAAAAGTTTATTCCAAATATTACTAACTACTTCACGCTGCTGCTTATATGCCGACAGCTTTATAATGGCGGCTTTACCCTGCAACGTTTGCCGGTGCACTGTCGCTCGGTATTCGCGGTAAATGTCCGCCAGGGATACGGCATCTCGCTTTGCCAACAAACCACGATTCGATAATAACTCCAACAGACGTATATTATCGGTAAATTGTGTCAAATCTTTATGACAATGTGCCCAACGTAAGACCAAATACTGCACGATAAATTCGATATCAGCAATACCCCCCACACCCTGTTTGAGATCGAATTCACTTTTTTTGTTCTTCTTCAGCTCTTTACGCATACGTTGTCGCATATCGGCCACATCAGACAATAACGCTTTGTTATTACGCTGTTGGCTCAAGATATCGCTACGCATGTCACCAAAGCGTTGCATAACGCGCTCATGGCCTGCCACCGCTCTAGCTCTTACCAAGGCTTGGTGCTCCCAGATCCAGGCATCTTGCTGTTGATACTCGAAAAATGCATCGATGGGGCTCACCAGCAAACCAGAGGCACCACTCGGTCGCAAACGTAAATCCATCTCGTAGAGCACACCTGCTGGCGTATGACTACCCATAATATGCATCACCCGCTGCACCAAACGCGCGAAAAATACTGCATTATCAATAACTTCGTCACCATCAGTAGCGCCTTCATCACCGCCATCATGCAAGAAAACCAAGTCAAGATCAGAACCGTAGTTTAACTCGATACTGCCGAGCTTACCGTAGGCAACTATGGCTATTCCAGGGTGATAAGTTTCACCATCACGGATCTCGCTCGGCCTGCCATAACGTACGACAAAGTCAGTCCAAACAATCGTGATGACCTTATTTAAGATGGTTTCAGCAATCGAGGTCAAATGATCACTAACTTCCATCAACGGATAAACACCCGCAACATCGGCAGCAGCAACGCGTAAAACCTGATTCATCTTAAAATGACGAAAGACCTCCATCTGCTGCTCAAGATCATCATCTGCGATACCCATCAATGAATTGCTTAACGCACCACCCAAAGAATGAGAATCCAATGGTGCATAAAGAGCACGCACATCCAGCAACAGATCCATCAATATGGGTGTCGCGATCAGCTGATCAGTCGCCCACGGACTTGCCGCACACAAGGTAACAAGTTGGGTTAACGCTGCCGGGTTTTCTTGTAATAAAATTAAATAAGTGACACGGCGAGATACTGCCTCGACAACATTAATAACACGCGTTAGAACAACCTCTGGTTCGCCTCGCTCACCAACTTCCATTAATAAAATTGGCATAAGCTGATCGACACGTTTCCGTGCTTGTGCTGTCAAGTGACGATAAGCAGTAGACTCTGCATAAGAGAAAAGAATCTCAAAAGCCCGATCACCATCGGCATAACCTAAACTATCGAACTCGGCGACATCCTTACTACCATCCAAAACAGACTGCCAAGCATCAATCGCTATTTCATCAACACCATTACTCTCTTTTTCAGGCGCCGCAATCAAGGCATCAAAATGCGTACTAACACGATTACGATGTTGGTTCAGCTCATCAGAAAATTCATCCCAATCATCAAACCCCATGGCTAGGGCAATCCGCAGCCGCGCCGTGTCATCTTGCGGTAAAGCATGTGTTTGCTCGTCACGCCATGCTTGCAGTCGATTCTCAAGCTTACGCAAAAAACGGTAGGCAACAATTAATTCCTGCACCGCCTGCTGTGGTAAATAATTCAGCCGGCCAAGGTAATCCAATATGGTAAGAATAGGGCGCTGTCGTAGAGCCGCCTGCCAACCACCACGAATAAGCTGAAAGGTCTGACCTATAAATTCAATCTCGCGAATGCCACCACGACCTAATTTAATATCGCCCTGTTTACCTTTACGCTTTACTTCAGCACTGATTGCTGCCTTCATTGTGCGCAACTCATCGACACTGCCATAATCAAGATAACGACGATAGACAAATGGCGTTATGATTTTTTGCAATGCTTTCTTTGATTCCTCACTACCGGTAACGACACGCGCTTTCACCATGGCATAGCGCTCCCATTCGCGACCATGCGTTTCATAGTAATGACTTAAACAATCATAACTCACTGCCAAAGGCCCACTTTTACCAAAAGGACGCAGTCGTACATCAACACGAAAAACAAAACCCTCTGCCGTCTTTTTATCCAATACTTTTATAAAAGATTGACATAGCCGAATAAAGAACTGTTCATTACTACAACTGCTAGTAGCACCGTTAGTTTCACCCTCTTCCGGGTAACAAAAGATTAAATCGATATCTGAAGAAAAATTAAGCTCGCCAGCACCAAGTTTGCCCATGGCGATAATAACAAGCTGTTGCTGCTGACCACTTTTTTCACCCTGAGGCGTTCCATATCGCTCACAATGTAATCGATAGAGGCAATCATTGGTTACCTTGATAACACTATCTGCTAAAGCAGATAGCTCGCGCATCGTGGTATCAATATCCGACCACTTGGCAAGATCACGCCAAGCAATGCGAACCATCTCTCTGCGCCGAAATTGACGCAAGACACTGGCTAATTCATTTTCGCTATCCAGCTCTGCACACAAGATATGCAGTTTTTCATCGTACTCAGTCGAAGAATAATCCGTAAGCAAGTCACCGCCACCAATAAGCTCGGCCAACATAGCGGGGTTTTGTACAGAGCTATCAGCAATATATTCGCTGTAAGCCCAGACACGCCACAGCACTTTAAGTAAATCTGGATGTGTGACTAGACGCACCTTAGCGGCCTTCGCTGCGCGATGAAAAGAGCCAAGATAAGCAGTAACGGAGGCGCGCAACTCAACGGGCATTTCTCCTAAAACCGATAATTGACTATTAGAGAGCAATGCCATTACACACTCCCTCTACTAAACAAAGTGCTACATCAATAACTGCCATATTCCCCACGCACCATAATCCCATTCTCTGTAGCTTATACTAGACAAGATAAAAATTAAAGACGCCTCTCATTTATTCTGAACGAGGCAGATTATGATCTAAAGTATTTAAATTTTTACTCTGATGGTATGTGGCATTCTGAGAGTCCGTTAATATGCTCTGAGCATAAAGAAAACTCATGAACAAATAAAAGGTTCCTAAAGCCTGGCTGATGCTAGCTTGGCTTATGCAAATGACAGCAAACACTGTGCAGATTATTGAGATTCACTTTTTCCGGGTAGATACGCCGACATTCATCTAACACCTTCGGGCAACGCGGATTAAAATAACAACCTACAGGTGGCGCCGCTGGCGAAGGCAAATCTCCTTCAAGCCGTATCACCTCACGCTGACTTTCATCATCTAAAGTCGGAGCTGCTGACAATAATGCTTCAGTATAAGGGTGTGCTGGCTTGGCAAATACTGTCTTGACTGGGCCATGCTCAACAATACGGCCCAAATACATCACAGCCACATCATGTGCCAAGTATTCAACCACAGATAAATTATGTGTAATAAACAAATAGGCCAAGCCATGGCGTTGTTGTAATTCTTGCAATAAATTTAATATTTGCGCTTGCACCGACACATCCAGTGCGCTGGTAGGCTCATCACAAATGATGAGCTTAGGTTTCACCGCCAAGGCGCGAGCAATACAAATACGCTGCCGTTGACCACCAGAGAACTCGTGAGGATAACGCTGCTTACTGTCAACCGCCAAACCCACCTGGTCTAATAATTCATCAATACGACGGTCTCGCTCACCACGCGTGGCAACGGTGTTTTGTGCAATCATTCCTTCAGCAATAATATCCTTAACCATCATCCGCGGATTCATTGATGAATAGGGGTCTTGAAAAATAACCTGAATGTCAGAACGTAAACCACGCAAGGTTTTTTTATCTAATGTCGTCAAATCATAGCCGTTAAATTCAACTTTACCCGAAGTGGGTTTCAATAATTGCAGAATACCTTTACCCACTGTGGTTTTACCGCAACCGGATTCACCCACTAAAGCCAATGTGTGACCTTCAGCGATCTGTAAAGACACACCGTCAACCGCTTTGACATGGCCCACTGTCCGCTTGAGCAAGCCTTTTTGAATCGGGAAATGAACTTTAAGATCATTAACCTTTAGTAATATGACATCACCAGGGCGGGTTTGTGTTTTGTTCTCTTGCGTTTGTATTTTAGCTGCTATCGTTTGGTCAACGGCTTGCTCAATCGTTTCATCGAAGCGATGGCAACGCACACCAATCTCACTATCTCCCAACCAGCGCGGCAGGGTTTGTCGGCACACCTCCCAGGCATAATCACAGCGATCAACAAAACGACAACCTGAAAAATGGGTCAACAGCGAAGGTACACTGCCTTCAATAACTGCCAGCGACTCATCACGCTTATTGGCCTGTGGTAATGACTCAAACAACTTACAGGTATAAGGGTGTCGTGGTGTACTAAAAAATTCATCCCGACTTGCTTGCTCGACAATTTGACCGGCATACATTACAGCAACACGATCAGCAATATTCGACACCACAGCCAGGTCATGGGTAATAAACAACATGGCCATATTGGTTTGACGTTGTAGATCATTGAGTAATTCAAGCACCTGCGCTTGAATGGTCACATCTAATGCGGTTGTCGGCTCGTCAGCAATAAGCAACTCTGGTTCGCCAGCTAATGCGATAGCAATCATCACCCGCTGCTTCATGCCGCCTGAAAGTTGGTGCGGGTATTCTTTATAGCGTCGCTTGGGGTC
>CAYUKF010000096.1:0-6889 GCA_964445215.1 uncultured Thiotrichales bacterium | reverse complement strand
AAAATCAATTAGACTCGAACTAACCCATCGTCAGCGTAATAAACCGCCCAGAGGCAAGAAACTATGGATTTTATTGTAAAAAGTGGCCACCCGGAAAAACAACGCAGTGCCTGTGTCGTCGTTGCTGTTAGTAAAACACGGCGTTTATCTGCGGCTGCCGAGCACCTTGATGAAGCCAGTGGTGGCTACCTCTCCACTATATTACGCCGTGGTGATCTTGATGGCGACGTCGGTCAAACCCTCATACTACACAACGTCGACAATACCTTGTGTGACCGCATATTGCTGGTCGGCTGTGGTCGTGAGCGTGATCTTGATGAACGACAATTCCGCAAAATCATTACTGCTGCGGTTAAGGCGCTACAAAGCAGTGGCGCCACTGAAACGGTCTTCTATTTGTCCGAGCTTAACGTCAAAGGCCGCAATAGTTATTGGAAAATTCGCCAAACCATTGAAACAGCACGCGCCGTTAGCTATCGCTTTAACGACTATAAAAGCAGTAGCAACAAACCAAAACGCCCTTTACGCAAACTTGTCGTGAGCGTAGCCAGTCGCCGTGATCTGGCCGTAGGTGAAAAAGCCGTTGCTGACGGCATTGCTATCGCCAATGGTGTTGAGCTAGCGAAAAACCTTGGCAACCACCCCGCCAATATTTGCACACCAAGCTACCTCGAACAAACAGCACACACCCTGGCTAAACGTCATCGCAACCTTAGTGTCGAAGTCCTTAACGAAGACAAAATGCAAAAGCTCGGCATGGGTTCCTTATTATCGGTTACCCGTGGCACTCAAGAAGCCGCCAAACTCATCATTTTTAAATACAAAGGCGCAAAAAAAGCGCCGCCTCATGTATTAGTAGGTAAGGGCGTCACCTTTGATACCGGCGGCATTTCACTCAAGCCACCCGCCGCCATGGACGAAATGAAATACGATATGTGTGGTGCCGCCAGTGTCTTTGGCACCGTTAGCGCCGTCGCTGACATGAAACTCCCTATTAACCTTATAGGCATCATCCCTGCGGTGGAGAATATGCCCAGCAGTACTGCGACAAAGCCTGGCGACATCGTTACCAGCATGTCTGGCCAAACCATCGAAATACTCAACACCGATGCCGAAGGCCGTTTGATTCTTTGTGACGCACTCAGCTATGCCGAACGTTTCGAGCCTGCTTCTGTTATCGATATTGCCACACTAACCGGTGCGTGTTTAATCGCATTAGGAAAACACGTATCCGCTGTGCTTAGTAATAACAGCACACTGACTAACGAGTTAATGCATGCCAGCAAAATCAGCGATGACAAGATTTGGCAACTACCTATGGGCCCCGAGTACGACGAACAGATTAACAGCCCCTTCGCTGACATGCAGAATATCGGTGGCCGCGAAGCCGGAACGATTACCGCCGCCTGTTTTCTTGGCCGCTTCACCAAAAAAATGCGTTGGGCACATTTAGATATTGCCGGCACGGCTTGGATTAGCGGCACCAATAAAGGTGCAACAGGCCGTCCTGTGCCACTGCTCACACAATACCTAATGGATCGCTGCGCGCAAGATTAATACGACACACATATAACAATAATGAAAATCGATTTTTATATTCTCTCTGGCGGCGGAACCAACACTCATATGCGCTACACTTGTCGCCTGGCAGAAAAAGCCTATAAACTGAAACACCGTATCTATATTCATGTCGATAATGACGTTGAAGCACAGCAGCTCGACGAACTGTTATGGACTTTCAGTCAAAGTAGTTTTGTGCCACATGAACGTGTCAACAATGACGCGCCCCAGCCATCACCACAATCACCCGTGGTCATTGGTTATGGTGATCACGTACCTAATGGCTATGATTTATTAATTAATCTTAGCCAAAATATTCCCCCATTTTATCCACAGTTTGAGCGCATCGCTGAAGTCGTTGCCGATGCCGATGCCTTACGCCAAATCAGCCGCGAGCATTTTCGTTTTTACCGTGAACAAGGCATCACACCCGACTCACACCAAATTTCTTTATAACTCGCTGATAAAAACAACAACAGCTTACTAATACAGTAGATCACTCATGGAAAAAACCTACCAGCCTGAAAAACTCGAAGCCCATTGGTATCGCACCTGGGAAGACAATGGTTATTTCAAACCTGCTGGCGAAAGCAGCGATCATCGCCAAAGCTATAGCATTATGATTCCACCGCCCAATGTCACCGGTACCTTGCACATGGGGCATGCTTTTCAAGACACATTGATGGATATATTGATTCGCTATCATCGTATGCAAGGTGATAACACGCTATGGCAAGCTGGCAGCGACCACGCCGGTATCGCCACGCAAATGGTGGTAGAAAGACAGTTAGCACAAGAGGGTAGAAGCCGTCATGACCTTGGCCGCGATGCCTTTATTAAAAAAGTCTGGCAGTGGAAAGAACAATCTGGTGGCGCCATTACGCAGCAATTACGCCGCATGGGTTCCTCACTCGATTGGTCACGTGAACGTTTCACTATGGACGACGGCATGTCCAACGCCGTCAAAGAAGTCTTTGTTCGTTTATTTGAAGAAGGTCTGATCTATCGTGGTAAACGTCTAGTCAACTGGGATCCAGTTTTGCACACTGCTGTCTCTGATCTAGAAGTTATTGCAACAGAAGAAAACGGTCACCTCTGGCATATCCGTTACCCTATAGCAGGCAGTGATAAAGTATTAGTCGTTGCCACTACACGTCCAGAAACCATGTTGGGCGATGCTGCCGTCGCCGTCCACCCCGATGATGACCGCTATAAAGATATTGTTGGTCAATCTATCCGTCTGCCTATCACTAACCGTCTCATCCCAATCATTACTGACGACTACGTCGACCCTGAGTTTGGTAGTGGTTGCGTTAAAATCACGCCCGCGCACGATTTTAACGACTACGAGGTCTGGCAACGGCATAAAAACAATCCATTAATTAGGTCACTAATTAATGGTGGCTTGATTAACATCTTTAACGACAATGCCCATGTGTTGTGCAGCGACGATAAAACCAGTGACGCTGGATTATTAACACAGCTATTAAATGATATGCCGGCCGAACTGCACGGCCTTGAACGTTATCAAGCACGTAAAGCCGTATTAGCTCTCCTCGAGGGGCAAGGGCTACTCGAAGAAACCAGGCCACATAAACTCATGGTGCCTCGTGGCGACCGCTCCGGTAGCGTAATCGAGCCTTATCTCACCGATCAATGGTATGTAAAAATTGGCCCACTGGCCGAACCTGCTATTGCCGCTGTTGAAAATGGCGATATTCGTTTTGTACCAGACAACTGGAAAAATACCTACTTCGAATGGATGCGTAACATTCAGGACTGGTGTATTTCACGTCAAATTTGGTGGGGACATCGCATCCCGGCCTGGTATGACAATGATGGAAAATTTTATGTTGGCCGCTCTGAAGATGAAGTACGCCAAAAACACAAACTCGGTAGCGAAATAAAATTAAAACAAGATGACGACGTTCTCGACACCTGGTTTTCTTCTGCCCTTTGGCCCTTCTCAACCCAGGGCTGGCCTGAACAAACCACCAACCTCAAGACATTTTACCCAGGCAATGTGCTTGTTACTGGGTTTGACATTATCTTTTTCTGGGTAGCCCGTATGATTATGATGGGCTTAAAATTTACTGGCGAAGTACCGTTTAAAGAAGTCTATATCCATGGTTTAGTACGTGACAACCACGGCCAAAAAATGTCTAAATCGAAAGGCAATGTGCTTGACCCCATTGACCTAATTGACGGCATCGAACTCGAAACCTTAGTCAATAAACGCACCGCCAGTTTAATGCAGCCTGACATGGCGCCCAAGATTGAAAAGGCCACACGCAAAGACTTTGCTGATGGCATCCCTGCCTTTGGCACCGACGCACTACGCTTTACCTTTGCTAGCTTAGCGTCCACCGGACGTGACATTAAATTCGACATGGGGCGTATCGAAGGCTATCGCAACTTCTGTAATAAGCTATGGAATGCCACACGCTACGTGATGATGAATTGCGAAGGTCAAACCATCACTAGAGATGACGACAAAGCCTCCATTGCAGATCGCTGGATGCAAAGCGTGTTACGCGACTGTGTAGAGCAAACCAGCAATCAAATCGACAAATATCGCTTTGACCACGCCGCACAAGGGATTTATTCCCTGGTATGGGATGAATATTGCGACTGGTACCTTGAACTGACTAAGCCATTGTTGAGTGACAATAGCATCGATGAAGCCAGTAAAGCGCATACTCGTTACACGCTATTGTCCGTGTTAGAAACCATATTGCGTTTGCTTCACCCTATCACGCCGTTTATTACCGAAGAACTGTGGCAACGTGTCATGCCTTTATTAAATATCAAAGGTAAAACCATTATGTTGCAAGGCTATCCACAAGCCGATAGTTTCATTAATGACCAACAAGCCGTTAACGAAATTGATTGGATCAAGACACTTATTTTAGGTGTACGTAAGATCCGCAGTGGCTATAATATCTCGCCCGCAAAACGTCTCAGCATTATGCTGCAAGACGGCTGTGAACAAGACCAAAAATATCTCACCAAACATAAACCCTTCTTGCTTGGTCTCGCTAAACTAGAAAACATTATCTGGCTTAATGCAGACGATGAGGCAACCGAATCTGCTGCCGCATTAGTCGGGAAAATGAAAGTCTTAATCCCTATGGCAGGTTTAATTGATAAAGACGCCGAGCTAAAACGGCTTAATAAAGAGATCCAAAAAACTGATAAAGTGATAGTAGCCTTAGATAAAAAATTATCGAACCCCGGATTTACCGGTAAAGCTCCTGCAGAGGTTGTCGCGAAGGAACAAAAACGTTTGGTGGAATTACAATCGACTTTGGCAAGTTTGAAGGCGCAGTTAGAAAAGACAGAAAACTTTTAAGCTTATCATTCTGGAAATTGCGGAGTCATTATCCGCAATCTGTATGTCAGGAATAAAAATCGACGAAGCTATTCTTTCCACGAAAAAATATTTTTTCCTCTTAAAATAACTGTTCTTCGCAATATATTCTTGCACTTTTATGGAAAAAAAATGTTACGAAGAAAACCGAAAGCTTAGTTAATAAAATTCCGCGACCGCCCTAAGGCTGACTTTGGTTTTTCCAACTCAGCCTGCACTTCTTCGGGTGCTTTTTTGTAGACAAGTTCTCTACCCATAACGCTGCCAGCATAGGCTAATCCATTACTAGTTGGTATAAGATCACAGGTGACGCTGTGCACACCCTCGCCCACGACCACCTTGATGAGATTGGTGGCCTTACTAAACACAACCACTTGCATAGACTGTCCACTTTCTGTGGCGACGACGGTAATTTTTTCGTCATTCATTTGTTTATCCCCTCTGCGCATCACACCCCGATACGCTATTGTGGTGGAATATAGATAAAGATAATAGGGGTAGACACCTTTTTAGTAAAAAATAATGACGATGATTGTTTTACAGCTCTCTGGATGCGCCGCTATCAGTATCGATAGCGGCCATTCTCCCACATTTGTATGGCGAGCTTTCTGGTTGGACTCCAGCGGTAGCCACCTAAGGTGCCGATGGCACTATAGAACATGGCTTTGGCGATGTAATAGCAACTGGACATACTGAATTATTACGGGATCACGGCGTGTAAATAATCCGGATCTTGCTGCGTTGTTGTTTAACTAAAAATTATTCCAGTGTCTCGGCACATTGAATACAATAGGCAACAGTGGGGTCAAAGTCGAGGCGTCGAATATCAATTGCTTCATCACAGAGAAAACAATAACCATATTCACCTGCTTTTATTCGACGCAGCGCACTATCGGCTTTCAGAAGCTGTCTCTTACGCCGCCGTGATGCTTCAAGCGCCATTTCTTGTGCCTGCATTGCATCCATACGCGACAACCGTCCTATTTTTGCCTGATCTAGCTCAATAGGCTTACTTGCTTCTTTAAAGTTTTCTTCTTGTCTTTGAAGGCTCACTTTCAATACCAGCAATCGTTCTTTTAGTCGTTTAATATCAGTTTCGTTCATAGCTTATATTTTTATGCCACGCGTTATTTACAATCGTGGTTTTCTTTATATAAATGGCTTTACTGATAATCGTATTGGCACTTTCATTGTTAAAATTTCCACATATATTTATTGCATCGCAATTCGCTGAATTAATGTGTGACATTCCCCCGGCTCAAGTACACGCACATCATCCGCTGCATTAGCCGATTCAATACAGACCATTGATTGATATCCATCATCATTAAAATCCGCCATGGCTTTCGCATTCTTCACCCAGGGATTCCACACAATAGTTGAGGCACTACCCTCTTTGCTGACAATAATTTTTCGCTTTAAAACTGGATCATCGATGGCACAATCATTCAGCGTCTCAAGATAGACTCGGTCAATCTCGCCAGTAATGCAGATATCGCCGTGCTGATTTTTCAGTGCATAGTTATCAGGTTTATCAAGATACTGACAACCATCAAGACCACTGATGCGTATCGTACTACTATCATCAACAGCAAAATACGTATGGAAAGCTGCGCCCAACTCAATGGCGTTAGAACCGGTATTCATCGCAGTTAATGCTAACTGTAATTGTGTGCCAACAGTGATAACTAACACCAGTTCGAAGGAATGCGTCCATAGTCGGTTAGTTCCATCACCTTCTAAACCCAAGCATAGTCGTGTACACCCATCAGCCAATGATTCGCTGGCGATTACCGACCATTCCGACGTCCGTACAAACCCATGTTGCGGCAGGTTACTGTCTGTCGCATGTGGGCCAAACCAGGGCCAACAAATGGGGATGCCACCACGGATAGCTTTATCTTTCGTAAACAGGGCTTGCTTACTCATCCAAATAACGGCTTGCGTATTTTTCGGCTG
>CAYUKF010000095.1:0-6890 GCA_964445215.1 uncultured Thiotrichales bacterium | reverse complement strand
GTTTTTGTTTTTTGATTTTTTTGTCTTTAATCAGTTGGGCTTTTTCTGCCTGTATGCGTTTGAGCAGTTCGCTGGCGGGTTCGACATCGGGGTTGTCTGCTCGCCAGTCGGCGGTGAGTTTACCTTCGATGGCTTCCTGCAATATCTGCTGGCGGAGTTTTTTGAGCAGGGTTTGTTGGTGGGTGAGTTCGGTTTTGATAGCATCTTCTTCGATAACAATAGATTGAAAATCTTCTACTATCTCTCGCTGCCTATCGACAGTTGGCAATGGTATTCCAATATTTTTAATTTTTGTAACTGATAACGCAACATTTGCAGCACCGCTCATTAGAGGCACTAATATTTGGTTTTTCAATTGGGATAGGTAAAGATGCAAAAACTGTATATTCAGTAGGTCTTCATCTTTGCTAGTTAGTGCAACTAAAATTGTTCCAAGGGCGAATTTCCCTTCTTGGTAGTGAACGTTTTTTAAGCTTGCATGCCCATGTCCCGTTGATGAAACAAGCGGAATGCACACCGCTTTGGTATCAAATTGATAATCGTTACAGGTTTTCCTTTCAGCACCCGTTGCAACAAGTGTGTATTCGCCGGGAATAGCTTTAGCCAAGCCTGTATTTCCTTTTTCAAAATTACAAATATTACTAAGCTTAACCAATTCCCTCATCACCCCACCCCATCAATCAGCCGTTTTTCCCGCTCAATCTCGGCAATCAGCTCTTCCTCAGTCGGCAAAATGCGCCGATATTTAGAGGCAAAGAGCTGTTCGTTTTCTTTCAGTACGGAATATTTAACCAGGGTATTGTCTTTGCTGTCGCAGAGAATAATGCCGATGGTGGGGTTGTCGTCTTCACGGCGTTTGAGGTCGTCAAACATACGTACATACATATCCATCTGGCCGATGTCCTGATGGGAGAGTTTGCAGGTTTTCAAGTCGATAATGACAAAGCATTTCAGTAGGTAGTTGTAAAACACCAGATCCATATAAAAGTGACTGGTTTCGGTGCTGATACGCATTTGCCTTGCAACAAAGGAGAAGCCCCTGCCCATTTCCAGCAGGAAGTTTTTCAGCTCTTCGATAATGGCTTGTTCGAGTTTGGATTCTTTAACTTTGGTTTGTTCGGGTAGTTGCAGGAACTCCAACACATAGGGGTCTTTGATAAAGTCCCGTGTATTGATGGCGCTGTTTGGCTCGCTGCTCTGGCCGGCTTCGCCCTGTGAGGAGAGCAGGCGTTGATAGCTGTGGCTTTTGATATTGCGTTCGAGCTGGCGCACTGTCCAGTTTTCGGCTCGGCTTTCGTTGCAGTAGTATTCCAGTGCTTTGGCGTTTTCGACACGCATTATCAGGCGTAAGTGACTCCAGCTTAATTCTCTACACAGCGTGTAGAGAATCTCCTGCTCTGGGAATTTCAGGTAAAACTGGCGACAGTTGTATAAATTGGCATAGGAAAACCCCTTGCCAAAATCAGCGGTCAGGGCTTTGGAGAGTTCTTCCATCAGGCGTTTGCCGTATTTTGCCTTGCTGTCACCCTGTTGCTCTTCTTCGACAATGCGCTTGCCTATCAGCCAGTAGGCTTCGACCATGGCGGAATTGACGGCAGTTTGGGCTTTGCTTCTGGCAGATTGCAGTATTTGCTTTATCTCGTCATGGAAAAGACTTAATTCTGTCCCCACTGTGGACAGTTTTGCTTTTTTGCTCATTACACAAGTTCCTTGCGTAACTGCCCTAACAAGTCATCGCCTTTGGCAAAGGATTGATGTAGCATTTCCAGCAACTCTGTACTGCTGTATTGTCTTGCTTCTTCGGGCTGGTGCGGGTTTTTAATGTCGAGATTGTAGCCATTGGCTTTAATGGTTTTTATATCCACTTGCCACGCCTGTTCGCTGGCTGCTCTGTTTTTCCACCACTCTTTTAGTCCATCAAACTCGGCTAATTGTATGGGCTTGGTTTTGGAATAGGCTTTGTAGCCTTCGGGTAATTTGTGTTCGTAGTACCAAACAGCTTTGGTGGGTTCACCCTTGGTGAAAAACAGTAGATTAGTCGCCACCGAGGCATAGGGTTGAAACACAGAATTAGGCAGACGAATAATGGTGTGCAGGTTACAGTCTTCCAGTAATTTTTGACGGATGCGCTGTTTTACGCCATCGCCTGTAAGTGACCCGTCTGGCAGAACAATCGCCGCTCTGCCACCGTCTTTAAGCAGGTGAATCATCAAGATTAAAAACAGATCGGCAGATTCTTTGGTGCGGTAGCTTTGCGGAAAGTTGTTTTCGTTGTTGTTGGAGACCACACCACCAAATGGAGGATTGGCAAGAATCACATCTACCCGATCTTTTTGGCGGTATTCGCTTAGCGGTTTAGCCAATGAGTCGCCAAATTGAATATTAGGCGTGTTGATGTCGTGCAGAATCAGGTTGGTATTGCCCAGTAGGTAGGGCAAGGGTTTGTATTCCCAACCCACCACATTGCGTTGCAGGGCTTCACGCTCGGAAACGGTACTGGCCTTTGCTTTGAGGTGTTCCAGTGCGGCGGTGAGATAACCACCTGTACCACAGGCAGGGTCAAGCACTTTCTCGCTTACTTTGGGGTCGGTGAGTTCGGCTAATAGTTCGGTAATTGCACGGGGGGTATAAAACTCACCCAGTGTTCCTGCACTTTGCAATTCACTTAAAAAGGTTTCGTAAATTTGCCCGAAAACATGCTTGTCTTTGCTGTTGTTAAAATCAATCTCGTTGAGCTTGTTAATCACCTGCCTAAGATGAATGCCCGATTTCATGTAGTTATAGTTATTGGCAAAAACTTCGTGTACCAATAAAGCACGACGACTGGCGGTTGTGCCAACTTCATAAATGGATAGATCAAGATTGCCTAATTTCGGGAACAGGGTTTGATCAACAAAAGCAAGCAATTCATCGCCTGTCATACCTTCGTCATCACCTGCCCATTCATCCCAGTGCAGGGATTCGGGTATAGGCGAGGTGTAATCATTCTGTATAAGCTCCAGCTCTTTGTCTTTATCGCTGAATATCTTGAGAAATAGCATCCAGCCCAGTTGCAGAATACGCAGTTCGTCACTGCCTGTGCCGGTGTCTTGGCGCATGATTTTTCGTGCTGATTTTACGATACCACTGATGTTTGCCATGCCTTATGCTGCCTTCCTGTAAATTTCTTGCTCTAATTCTGTCAGTGCTTTTAGATACTGCTTTTTGCCACCAAAGAGTTTGACGATTTCCAGTGGTGAGCCGAACTGATCCAGCGGGTTGACATGCAGTATTTTCATGTCTTCAATATTCTCTATGCCTTCATCAGCGTATTTATCCAGTAAGGCTTCTAATACCTTGCGTGTCTGTTCACTGTACTTGGTGAAGTAATCCCGTTTTTTGACGTTGTTGACTCGTTCTGCTCGGGTGAGCGGTGGTTGGTCAAAGGCAGCGTGGCAGACGAGGTCAAAAATATCCATTTCTTTATTGATGGCTTCCTTGAGGTTTTCAAAGACAATACCTTGCTCTGTTAGCTCTTCGATAATGACCTGTTTTTTGTCTGCCTGATTCCATTTGTTTAAAAAATCATCTAATGACTGATACTGTTCTCTTACTTTTTGTTTGGTGTAATCTCTGAGGCTACCGGTAATGAGCTTGCCGTTACCATCCATATATTGAATACGCTCGTTGAGTACGGAGACATTAACGCCATTGACGTAGTATTTTGCGCGTGGCTCTGCAACAATATCGCCGCCTGTTATTATTTCAGGGTAATCGTCATTCGGTGGGTCAAAGACAATCTCTTCGCCGTCCTCCCCTGTAATGCTTTCATCGTTGTTTGCTTCATCTTTGGGTGATTCTATGTCATCGTCTTCACTGATTTCTTTCACTCTAACGGGATCGCCGTCAAAGTCAGGGTCGGCAAACAGATCGGTGACACCCCGAAAATCCATGATGGTAAAAAAGGTTTTTCCGAACTCTTCATTGATGCGTGTGCCGCGCCCGATAATCTGTTTGAATTCGGTCATTGAGCCGATGTTGCTATCCAGCACAATGAGCTTGCAGGTTTGTGCATCTATGCCCGTTGTCATCAGTTTTGAGGTAGTCGCAACAACAGGGTATTTCTCTTCTGGGTTGATAAAGTTATCTAACTCCATTTTTCCTTCTTCATTATCGCCCGTGATTTGCATGACGAATTTACTGTTTTGTGCCATTAGATCGCTATTTTCATTGGCAATGGCTGCTCTCATTCGCTGGGCGTGGTCGATATCTACACAGAAAATAATGGTTTTATCAAAGCGATTAGTTTTTTTAAGGAGTTCAGTCACCTTTCTGGCGACTGTTTGCGTTCTTTCGTCTATCACCAGGTTTTTATCAAAATCCTTACGGTTATAAACGCGATCATCTACCAGCAAGCCTTGTTTATCCGTTTTCCCTTGTTCTGGTCGCCATCCTTCTAAATCAACATTTAGCCCAATCCGTAATACTTTATACGGAGCCAGGAAACCATCTTGTATGCCCTGTTTGAGCGAGTAGGTATAAATGGGGTCGCCGAAATATTCTGTACTGGAGATGGTTTCGGTTTCTTTTGGGGTGGCGGTTAAACCAATATGTGTTGCGGTGGCGAAATATCTTAAAATTTCTCGCCACGCGCTATCCTCTTTTGCGCTACCACGGTGACACTCATCTATGACAATTAAATCGAAGAAGTCAGGGCTAAATTTACGGTAGGCATCCTTATCCTCATCATAGTTGGTTAAGCCTTGGTAAAGGGCAAGGTAAATCTCAAAAGATTTATCTATTTTCTTTTGTTTTATCACCGTCATTTTGTCTTTAAAATGACGAAAATCACCGCGTTTAGTTTGATCTATCAAGGCATTTCTATCTGCCAGAAATAAAATGCGCTTTTTTGTTTTGCTCTTCCATAAACGGTGAATAATCTGAAATGCTGTGTAGGTTTTGCCCGTACCCGTTGCCATGGTAAGCAAGATTCGGTCTTGCCCTTTGGCAATGGCTTCAACCGTGCGATTAATGGCGCAGGTTTGATAATATCGCGGCGTTCTGCCCGATCCATCGAAAAAGTAATCTTGCGTGGTGATGCGCTCTTGTTCTTCTGTAGTGATCCCTTTGTATTTTTTGTAACGTTGCCAAAGGGCTTGAGGTGATGGAAATTGATCAAGGGTGAGTTCCTGCTCTATTTTCCCGTCAGTACAGGTGCGATCATGCTCATAGAAACCATCCCCATTACTGCTATATACGGAGGGAATATCCAAAATTTCTGCATAGCCTAACCCCTGTTGTATGCCTGCTTTAACTGAATGCTTATTGTCTTTGGCTTCAATGATGGCAATGGGGATATTTGGCTTGTGGTAGAGAATATAATCCGCTCGTTTGCGTTTTCCACGACTGGTGAGGTTGCCTTTGACATAGATACGACCATCCGTGAAAGTGACTTCTTCTCTGATTTGGGTAAGCGGATTCCAGCCAGCCTTTTCCAAGGCTGGTTGAATATACTTTGTGCAGATGTCTCTTTCTGATAGGTCTTTTTTAGATGTCATGGATTACCACTTTTTTCTCATCCTTGCGGTTGCCTCGGTGGTTGGTTTGCAAATATAACCATCAATCATAACGGAAAAGAGGGCATGCCCGCTTGTACTGCGGCAACCAGTGCGTAGCTTATTGTTCGATAGGGGTGTCTTTGTCATTGCCCCATTCAGACCAGGCGCCAGGGTAGCCTTTGATATTTTTATAGCCGAGGCTTTTGAGCACGATATAGCTGTGCGCCGAGCGGTGATGGGTTTGACAGTAGCTAATGATTTGTTTGTCTTTGGTGATGCCGGTCGACTCATACAGTGTGCGTAACGCATCACTGCTACGTAATTTAAGGTTGTTTTCCGTGTCGATGGCATTGGTCCAATTAATGTTTATTGCGCCAGGTATATGCCCACCACGTTTAGCGCGCATGACTTCGCCTTTAAATTCGCCTTCACTGCGTGCATCGAGTAGCACTACTGAAGGGTCATCGAGATGTTCGATAATGTAGTCTTTATCTGCCAGGGCAGTGTTATCTATACGCGCTTCATAATGGCTGGTATGAATGCTAATAGCGTGATTGTTCACTGGCATACTGGCACTGCGCCATGCAGTAAGGCCACCATTTAGCAAGGACGCATTTTTATGGCCGAGACAATCTAGAGTCCACAGCAGACGGCAGGCTTTGCCGTTGTTGTCGTCATCGTAGGCGACGACATGATGGTTGGGTGTCAGGCCAATTTTGGAAAAGACACGGTTCAGCGTTTCTTCGTTCGGCAGTAAACCCATGGTGGGCGGCTGTGATGTCACAATATTATTGTAATTAAGTGAGATGGCACCTGGAATGTGGAGGGTGTTATAGCTATCAGCAGAGGAAAGGTCTACGACGAGTAGCTGATTATTGCCGAGCAATGGTTGCAGTGCTTGTGGCTCGAGTAATAAAGCAGGTGGGCTGGCCATGATGCTCCTGGCAGATGTTCTTGGTAATAGAACAGGTGCGCTGTATTTGTCTAGCGGTATCATCGCGCTGTTGGGTTTGTACTGTCAAATAGGGGGCAAGTAAATGGGTGAAGTTGCTTGTTATAGTTTGACCGACATCCTTTGTCGGTCTGATTTGACACTATATGTGTCCAGATAAGTCTTTTATAACTTGTTTAATGCGCGTTGGGTAATGCGTTCTTTGGCAAGTGCGTCTTGCTGCATGATCCGGCGTGCGCGTGCGTCACTGAATGAAATAATGACAGCACTGCTGCCATGGCCGCGATCAGTGTTCGTGGCGGCGTCTTGTTGTTCTTTTATTTTTTCCTTGCTAGGTAAAATTTTGAAGGTATTGGCTAGTGAAGAATGATAGGCCGCTTGAGTAAAAAACTCATGCATAC
>CAYUKF010000094.1:0-6940 GCA_964445215.1 uncultured Thiotrichales bacterium | reverse complement strand
GTGTATTTATCTTATAGTATGGTGGAGAGTCAAGTTTAAGGAAACTTGGGATGTTATTTAACATAATATACATTATACGCAGTTAAAAAATAATAGTTATGCCTAGCGGTTCTTGGCATCACCATAAGCTATGCTTGATACGAACCATAATAAGCAAGGCTTATGTCAAACAAACACTGCGCCTGAATTGATCGTAGGTTTATACCAAGTTCATAAATATATGCTAGGGTGTGCGTGAAAATTATATTCCATGGCAAACTAAAGGAGCCGCTGATGTGTCATGGCTCCACTGCCAGATAGCTAACACGCGTATTTCTACATTTTTATCTTACCATCCAGACTAACCCAGAATGAAACATCAGATGTTGCTTATTTTAATTAAGGATCTAATATGAATCGCGCCCTATCCGCGTTAACGGTATCGCTTTGCTTAATGCCAGTGTTGGCTTTACAAGCAGCAGATATTGAACTCAAAACTGAGAAAGACAAGCTAAGTTACGCGATTGGCTTAATAACAGCTCAGCAATGGAAGCAACAAAATATTGAAGTGAACTCCAGTGTCATTGCCGCGGTGATCGATGACATTCAGTCTGGCAATGAGCCCCAGCTTAACGAAGCAGAAGTTCGAGCAGCGCTTGATAATTTCCAAAACCAACAACAGGAGAAGGCTAAATTGACTTCCGATGAGAACAAAACCGAAGGCGCAGCATTTTTAGAAAAAAATAAAGAAAACGATGATGTCATCGAAACCGAAAGTGGCTTGCAATATCAAATTGTTGAGCTCGGTGAGGGTGATCACCCTACTGCTACCGATAGTGTAACGGTTCATTATCGTGGCACGTTACTCGATGGCACTGAATTCGATAGCTCACATAAACGTGGCCAACCTGCTACCTTCCCACTTAATGGTGTTATTGCTGGCTGGACAGAAGGTGTACAGTTAATTAAGCCAGGCGGTACAATTAAGCTGTTTATCCCATCAGACCTTGCCTATGGCGAACGTGGTGCACCACCAACAATTGGGCCTGGTGCAACGCTGATTTTTGATGTGGAGTTAATTAGTATTAACTAGCGCATAGTATAGTGTGATGCACGGGCTTCGGTTTTATTGCGACTGTGGTAACATTTGAAGCCGTGCATCCATTATCTATATTCATTATTTCTCAACAACAGCGCTATCGATGCCGCATTTTTACCTTATTTTTTCTTGCTTTTATTCCCTCCATTGCACCTTATAGCAATACTATTGCTGCTAGCAATGTCGGTGTTATTGATCTAAGTCAACTCGAAGCAATACGAATTAGCCCTAAACTTGTCGGCACAATGGATCGACAATACGTGAACGAATCTTCGGGTTTAGCCACGTCAGCCATTCATGATGGTGTTTTATGGACCTTAAATGACAGTGGTAATAGTGCTAAAATTTTCCCTGTTTTACTTAATGGTACATCACTTAAATCAGGTTTATCCGCTGGTTTTTCTATTGAAGGGGCTGAAAACTTTGACTGGGAAGCTATGGCAAGCGATGGCAAGGGCACCCTCTATATTGCCGACAGTGGCCACAACCTGAATTTTGCGCGCACTCCGATTATTTATCAAGTGGCAGAACCGTCAAGTTTCGATGGCACAAACAAACTGCCATTGCTCAGAAAAATTCCCTATAACTACGAAGACCAGTCTGGTTTTTTTATGTCGCGTAATGAGTTTGATGTTGAAGCCATTTTTTATTCTGACCGCAGTCTTAATCTTATTACCAAAGGTTGGGGTAGCAGCATCTCCAAGTGGTATCGCTTGCAAGAGAGTGATGAATTGGGTCATGCAGCACGGCTAGTGACGCGTATCAATTTTGGTGAAGCCTTAATCACTGGGGCTGAAGTCGATCAATCAGGTCTACGTTTGGCAATACTGGCCAAACGTTCAATTTGGTTGTTTACTCGTAACGCTTTGGGAGAGAATTGGTTTTCTGGTCATATTAGGCATCTACGCACTCGCGATATTGGGGTGACTGAAGCGATCACTTTTTATGGCAACCGACTTTATATTTCCAACGAGGCTGGCCAGCTTTACAGAATATTGCTTGATTCAAGCTAATAATTATTGTGATAAACCTTAGCGCACAATTCCCTCAAGCCGATGGCTTATGCTATCTCAATCACGCTGCAATGGGGCCCTGGCCGCAATGTGCAATCGATGAAATAAATCGCTTCGCAAAAGAAAATTTAACACTCGGTGCCAGTCATTATGATCATTGGTTAAAGACGCAACGCTCACTCATTCTGGGCTTGGCCAAGCTAATAAACGCCCCATCGGCTGATGATATTGCTTTAATAAAAAACACCTCGGAAGGGCTATCAGTAATTGCCTACGGCATTGATTGGCAACAAGGCGATGAGATCTTGTTGTTAGATCAGGAATTCCCATCGAATCGTATTGTATGGCAATCATTACGTACTAAGGGGGTTGTTGTGAAAATTATTGATACCAATGGTAGTTCTGATGTAGAAAGTTTATTGATCGAACAGAGCACGGTACGAACACGATTAATTACCGTGAGTTCAGTGCAATATGCAAGTGGTTTACGTCTCAACCTGAAGCGTATCAGCCAACATTGCCAGAAAAAAAACATTTTATTTTGCGTTGATGCCATTCAAAGTATTGGCGCCCTACCCTTTGATTTAAAAAAAACACCTGCTGATTTCGTCGTCGCCGATGGCCATAAGTGGTTATTAGGCCCAGAAGGAATTGCGCTATTTTACTGTAGCGAAGAACAACGTAAAATTTTAAGCCTAAATCAATATGGTTGGCACATGGTTAAGGCCTTAGGGCAGTACGACCGTGATGATTGGGAGATTGCTGACAGTGCACGCCGCTTTGAATGTGGCAGCCCTAATATGTTAGGTATCCATGCGCTAAACGCGAGTATTGGTTTGTTATTAGACGTTGGCATAGATAATGTTGCATTGGCTGTCATTAATAATACGCGCTATCTTATTTCAGGTTTACAAAATATTGATGGGATTAGCTTATTAAGCAATATTGAAGAAGGCCGCCATGGTGGTATTGTCACGTTTTCTCATAATGTTGTTACAAGTGAAATACTTTATTCACACTTAAAGAAAAAGAATATTATTTGTGCGCATAGAGGAGGTGGTGTACGTTTTTCGCCACACTTCTACAATACCAAAGAACAGTTAGATGCTGCGCTCAATGCGGTACAACAAATCACTCAAACGGCTTGAGTATTATCGTCTCGCATTAGCTGTCAAAAAATTGCGTAGCGGTTTGCTGATTCGCCTGTGTAACGTTTGCTTTAACTTGCATAGTTAATCCTGATTGAGACCAAGTTCTTTCTGCTTCTTCTTAGTTAAGCCTAAGAAAACGATACGGTGAGATTCCTTGAGATAGTACATGAGTTCATTACCTTCCGGATCAAGCGTATCATATTGTTGTATCCACTTCATTCCGCGTGAGGCAAGGTAAGGTGCTGGTCGATAGCCGGGCTGGTCACTCAAAAAATGAAAATTGAGTTCTGACGTTTTAAATGTGAATGCTGGTTTATCAGCTTTCTCCCAGCCTCCAATGGCAAATACTTTCCCCCCCACTTTCCATACATGAGAGCCTCCCCATTGAATGACATATGAAGTGGCCGCAAAGGAGCGGCAAAATTCATTGAATTCTTCATAAGTCATGCTGATATTCTTACTAGCTCATAACAGGACGTTTTACGGTGTTAAATAGAGTATAAAAATTATCACTGCTGATGCGTGCAATTTCTTCTGTGCTGGTGTTGCGTAATTGCGCGATATGTTCAGCAACATGTTTAACATAGGCTGGTTGATTGGTTTTTCCACGATAGGGTACTGGCGCTAAATAGGGTGAATCGGTCTCAATCAATAGACGATCTAAAGGCACTTGCTTGGCAACCTCTTTTAGCTCTTTGGCATTTTTAAACGTGACAATGCCGGAAAAGGAAATATAAAAGCCTAAGTCCATCGCCGCTTTGGCCGTCTGCCAATCTTCAACAAAGCAATGCATAACGCCGCCAGCATCTTGCGCATTCTCATCTTGCATGAGCTTAATGGTGTCAGCCTTGGCATCACGCGTATGGATAATCAACGGCTTACCGGTCACCTTAGAGGCCGCGACATGTCGTCGAAAACGTTCTTGTTGCCATGCCATGTCACCCTGGCAATGAAAATAGTCGAGCCCTGTTTCACCAATAGCGATAATTTTTGGGTTGTCTGCTAGCGCGATGAGCTGATCGACTTCGGGTTCATTTTCGCAATCATGTGTAGGGTGAACACCCACCGAGCCATATACTTGAGGATACGGTGTAATTAGCGATAGCATTCTCGGAAAGTTTTCGAGACTGATGGACACGCATAGCATTGCATCAACCTTGTTGTCACGTGCGCTATTGAGTAATTCTGGTAGATTTTTGCCATTCTGATCGGGGTCGATCAGATCAAGATGACAGTGTGAGTCAATAAACATTGATTCGATTATAACGGTTTAAATAGGCTTATATGTTTTTTATCTCACTAGGCTAAGCATCAAAGACTTGCAAGGAAGGTAAGAATGCCGTGGTTTGTAAGTTAGCTTTCAATACTGAATTAAAATACTTCTATTATCTTGACGAGATAGCTTGAAATTTATTGGTAAATTGCTACAGGCGACTATCACATTGTATGGGTGACGCGATCAGAACCTAACACCCCGGCGAGGTGGTTTTCAATTTTATTGCGCACATCAATACCCTCTTCGGCGTTAAATTGAATGCCGATACCAGTTGCACGCCCGCCTTGTGAGCCGTTGGGGGTGATCCAACAGACTTTACCGACGACAGGAAGCTTCTCTTTGTCGGCCATGAGGGTCAGTAGTAAGAACACTTCGTCACCGATCTCGTAATCAGTCTTCGTCGGGACAAACAAACCACCATGTGTGACAAACGGCATATAGGCCGCATATAAGGCGCTTTTGTCCTTGATCGACAATGATAAGATGCGCTGTTTTTTTTCTGAATTCATATTTTATATCAACTAGTTATATAAACTATTAAATCCAAGATATTAATACATCCTCAAGGATTAATTGCTCATTGAGTTGTGAGTCCAGCCGTTTTATTGCTGTGCTAAGCCCATTTATTCGTATCAGTAAACGACGCTGCCCAATCATTTGCGCCAATGTGCTGTCGGCGTCATTTTGGTTCGTAGCCCCTCCAGAGCTTGCCCCCCGTGTCAAGCACGGGGCAGGCTCCGCGAAAGCGTGGGGGTGCATGACGAGGTTTCTCACCATTTCCGCCTTCCACTGCCACAAGCTATATAGCGCGTGTTTTGCGCTTAACTTTAGGCCCGGTTTTAGATAGGCCTCTGCCAAATCAACGGGATTTATACGACCAAGGTATAAATCGCGCGCACCCTCGACAACAATATTGCGCCCTTTTTTATCATCGTTAGAGTTGTTTTCATTGGCCAGTTCTTTCGCATAAACCGGTGCGCCGCGCGCTAAACCGAGAATATACTGAGCTTGGTCAGGTTTAATCCCCTCCTCTATCAACCAGTTTAAGGCAGTGTCTAGCGCAGGCACGATAAAACGTAGCGCCTGACAGCGGCTGCGTATCGTTGCCGGCAATAAAGAAGCTTGCTCGCTGATGAGTAATAATATGGCACCAGCAGGCGGCTCTTCCAAGGTCTTGAGTAGTGCATTAGCTGCTGCGATTGTCATACGTTCAGCATTAGAGATCATAGCAATTTGGTAACGTCCGTATTGACGTGTCAGCGAGAAAAATGCTGAGGTATCACGTATCACGTCGACACCAATAGCCTTACCCTCCTCACTCGCTAACAGACGATAATCGGGATGACTGCCCACCGTAAATAAATGGCAGCTTTTGCATTGACCGCAAGCTTTGAGTATTTGCTGCATTTCAACAGTATCTTGTTCGCAGAGTAATGCTTTGGCCAGATTGATAGCAAAGTGAGATTTACCGACACCCGCAGGCCCTTGTATCAAATAGGCGTGAGCCAAGCGCTGCTGTTGTAGGCTCTGCTCAAGCAGCTGCCAAAGTGTTTCATGCCAAGGTAAGCGCATATTTTGCGTAGTCATTAGCCTAGGGAACCTCTGATTTATTCTGGGACAGCGAGATTGTGCCTGAAATATTCCAGATCAAGACGCGAATTGCAGCCAATAGTGGGGCTATTGGCAAGATTCGTAACGCAGAGCTGGGATATTTCAGGTGCAAGGTCGTGTTCCATGAATAAATCAGAGGTTCCCTAGCCCTAAGAAAATACTAAGCTGTTGATGGATACTCACCTCGACGTCACTTAGTGGTCGGCTAGCATCAATCATTGCAATACGCGAAGGGTTCTTACGTGCCCGCTCAAGATATTTTTCGCGTACGCGCTGAAAAAAAGCAGTAGCCTCTGATTCAAAGCGGTCTGTAGCGCCACGTTTGTGTACACGCGCCATACCGGTCGCAACATCAGTATCAAGTAAAAAGGTTAAGTCCGGCTGCCACGTAGTCCCAGGGTGTTGTTCACCATGCACCCATGCCTCAAGTAAGGCAATTTGCTTATCGTCAATGCCTCTGCCGCCACCTTGATAGGCATAGGTGGCATCAGTAAAGCGATCACAGATCACCCATTGACCTTTTTTCAGGGCTGGTCTAATCACTTGTGCAAGATGCTGCGCACGTGAGGCAAACATTAAAAGCAATTCACAAGGACTGCTCATTGCCTGGTGTTGATGTCCTAATAACAATTCACGAATATCTTCGCCAAGACCAGTACCACCTGGTTCCCGCGTGACAATACATTCAATGTCTTGTTTATCAAAAAAACGATGAATGGTATTGATATGGGTGCTTTTACCAACGCCCTCGATACCTTCAATGGTAATAAATTTACCTTGGGCTGCCTTTACCATACTAGCGTTTCCCACC